>NZ_JAKRGC010000009.1 GCF_022347745.1 Streptomyces sp. OfavH-34-F | reverse complement strand
CTCGGCGCGGCGGTCCGGGCGATCCGGGCCGGGGACACGGCCGCCACGGTGGCCCACGCCCCGAAGGCCGACGCGCCCGGGACGCCGCCGGGCGCGCTGCCGCGCACGACGCCGGCGGAGACCCTGGTGACCGTGCAGGCCGCCGCGATGACCGGGTCCGCGGTGTGGATCGGCTACGTCAACGCGGAGGGCGCGGCGAGCCAGCGGGTGATCGCCCCGGTGCGCGTGGAGGGCGGCTTCGTCACGGCGTACGACCACACGGCGGACGAGCTGCGCACGTACCCGCTGCACCGGATCACGGGCGTGGCCGAACTCGCCGAGTAGCCAGGCCCGTTCGGATCGGCCGGAAGTGTTGGCCCCCGCGCCCGGCCCGGGCACACTTTGGCGTGTCCGCGACTACGGGGGGATCCACATGCGACGCACCGACGCTGCCCGGCACCTGGGCGGCTTCGTCCGCGAACACCGCACCGACGGCGGCAGGCGGCTGACGCAGGCCGCGTTACTGGCGGTCGTCGGGGCGACCGGGCTGGCCTTCGGCATACCGGTCACGCTCGCCACCGTCGGCTCCACGGACGGGGCCCCGGAACTGGCCGGGCTGCTCCTCGGCGTCGGGCTCATCGGCCTGGGGCTCGCGATCTGGCGGTTCCTCCAGGGGTTCCGTACCCGGGAACAGAGCTTCGACGTCCACGAGCGCGGCCTGACGCACCGGGTCGCGGGCCGGGCGACGCTCATCCCGTGGGAGGACATCGAGTCCGTGGGCGCGCGCGGCGAGGACGGCCGGCCGCTGGCCGAGGCGCGCGGCATGGGCTTCACCTGCCTGATCCGGCTCCGCGAGGGGCGGACGATCCGGGTGGACACCTTCACGCGGGACGCCGTCGGGCTCGCGCGCACGGCGCACGCGGCGGTGCACGAGGGCCGCCTGCCGCGCGGCCGGGGCCACCGCCCTCCGGCCGCCTGAGCCCGGGGCACCCGGGCCCACGACACGCCGCCCGCCCATGCGGCACACTGGAGGTTTCCCCCGAGCCGAAAGGCCCACGCGCGTGAGCGGACCCCTCATCGTCCAGAGCGACAAAACGCTCCTCCTCGAAGTCGACCACGAGCAGGCCGACGCCTGCCGCCGTGCCATCGCCCCGTTCGCGGAGCTGGAGCGGGCGCCCGAGCACATCCACACGTACCGGCTGACCCCGCTCGGGCTGTGGAACGCCCGCGCCGCCGGGCACGACGCCGAGCAGGTCGTGGACGCGCTCGTGACGTACTCGCGCTACCCCGTGCCGCACGCGCTGCTCGTCGACGTCGCCGAGACGATGGACCGCTACGGCCGTCTCACCCTCTCCAAGCACCCCGTGCACGGGCTCGTCCTGACGACGACGGACCGGCCGGTCCTGGAGGAGATCCTCCGGTCCAAGAAGGTGCAGCCCCTGGTGGGCGCCCGGATCGACCCGGACACCGTCGCCGTGCACCCCTCCGAGCGCGGCCAGGTCAAGCAGACGCTGCTCAAGCTCGGCTGGCCCGCCGAGGACCTCGCGGGCTACGTGGACGGCGAGGCGCACCCGATCGAGCTGAACGAGGACGGCTGGGCGCTGCGCCCGTACCAGCGGCAGGCCGTGGACGGGTTCTGGCACGGCGGGTCCGGGGTCGTCGTGCTGCCCTGCGGCGCGGGCAAGACGCTGGTCGGGGCGGGCGCGATGGCGCAGGCCAAGGCGACGACGCTGATCCTGGTGACGAACACGGTCTCCGCCCGCCAGTGGAAGCACGAGCTGGTGAAGCGGACCTCGCTGACCGAGGACGAGATCGGCGAGTACAGCGGGACGAAGAAGGAGATCCGCCCCGTCACGATCGCCACCTACCAGGTGCTGACGACCCGCCGGAAGGGCGTCTACCCGCACCTGGAGCTGTTCGACTCCCGCGACTGGGGACTGGTGGTCTACGACGAGGTGCACCTGCTGCCCGCGCCCGTCTTCAAGTTCACCGCCGACCTCCAGGCCCGCCGCCGCCTCGGGCTGACCGCGACGCTGGTCCGCGAGGACGGCCGCGAGTCGGACGTCTTCTCGCTCATCGGCCCCAAGCGGTTCGACGCGCCGTGGAAGGAGATCGAGGCGCAGGGCTACATCGCCCCGGCGGACTGCGTGGAGGTCCGGGTCAACCTGACGGACTCGGAGCGGCTGGCGTACGCGACCGCCGAGGCGGAGGAGAAGTACCGCTTCTGCGCGACCACCGCGACCAAGCGGAAGGTCACCGAGGCGCTGGTGCACCGGCACAAGGGCGAGCAGACGCTGGTCATCGGGCAGTACATCGACCAGCTCGACGAGCTGGGCGCGCATCTGGACGCCCCGGTGATCAAGGGCGAGACGAGCAACGCGCAGCGCGAGAAGCTGTTCGAGGCGTTCCGGCAGGGCGAGCTGAACGTGCTGGTGGTGTCGAAGGTGGCGAACTTCTCCATCGACCTGCCGGAGGCGACGGTCGCCATCCAGGTGTCGGGGACGTTCGGTTCGCGCCAGGAGGAGGCGCAGCGCCTGGGCCGGGTACTGCGGCCGAAGGCGGACGGGCACGAGGCGCGGTTCTACTCGGTCGTCGCACGCGACACGATCGACCAGGACTTCGCGGCGCACCGCCAGCGGTTCCTGGCGGAGCAGGGCTACGCGTACCGGATCGTGGACGCGGACGAGCTGCTGTCGGAGGGCTGAACGGGACGGGCGGCGGTCAGCGGGTGCGGCGGGCCACGCCCGCCTCCTCCGCGTACTCGCCGAGGACGACGACGCCGAACGCGGCCTGGGCGAACGCCTTCACGGCGCGCAGGGCGCCGACGGCGCGGTTGGTGGGGTGACCGGGGGCCTCGGAGGCGCCGGTCCTTCGCGGGTCGAGAGTCACGGTACTCATGAGTCCATGGTGCTCCGGGCGGGGGCGCCGGGGCGTCGCCCCGGAGGCGGAAGCGGGCCGCCGGGCGCGTACGCCTGCGGTCGCACGGCATCGCGGGGCATCCCCTACGGGACGTACGCGCACGGGTCAGGGGCCGCCCGGGAAAACGGTTCGCGCCGTGCCCCCGCGCCCCGGTACACTCCCCGGTCTGCCCGCCTCCCGCACCGTGGTACCGGCGGCCCGTGACGGGCCGTGCCGGCAGCCGGGGGAGCGCCGCCGACCGGACGGAAACCGGCCGACAACCCGTACGCACCCCGTGCGTACCAGTGATCGATCCCCGAGCGGACCGCGCGCGTCGCGGCCCGCCGTCCTGCGTTGAATGCCGGAGGCGACACCGTGCCCGCGCACGAATTCGAGAGCGACCCCACCACCGACCCGCTCGCCCATGAGCGCGCCCATCTCGCGGCGTCCCGCGCCGCGCTGCGGGCCATGCGCGAGGACGCCCAGAACCTGGACATCCGCGACGTCACGGCGAACTGGGTGAACGCCGCGGTGCTCCAGGCGCAGATCGACGAGCGGATCAAGTCGCTCGCGGACCTGGCGCACACCCCGCTGTTCTTCGGGCGGCTGGACTACCTGCACGCGGTCGGGGCGGAGGAGGCCGAGGGCGCGGAGGGCGAGCGGTTCTACATCGGGCGCCGCCACGTGCACGACGCGCAGGGCGATCCGATGGTCATCGACTGGCGCGCCCCGGTCTCGCAGCCGTTCTACCGGGCCTCGCGCAAGGACCCGCTGGACGTGGGCCGCAGGCGCCGCTTCGGCTACACGGGCGGCGACCTCACCGCGTACGAGGACGAGCACCTGACCGACCCCGGCGAGGCGGACCGGACGAGCAAGCTGCTCCAGGCGGAGATCGAGCGCCCGCGCGTCGGGCCGATGCGGGACATCGTCGCGACGATCCAGCCGGAGCAGGACGAGATCGTCCGCAGCGGGCTGGGCGGCACGGTCTGCGTGCAGGGAGGGCCGGGCACCGGGAAAACGGCCGTGGGCCTGCACCGGGTGGCGTACCTGCTGTACGCGCACCGCGAGCGCCTCGCCCGCACGGGCACCCTGGTCGTCGGGCCGAACCGGTCGTTCCTGCACTACATCGAGCAGGTGCTGCCGGCCCTCGGTGAGCTGGAGGTGAAGCAGGCGACCGTCGAGGACCTGGTCACCGGGCAGATCGAGGTCCGGGGCACGGACGAGGCCGCGGCGGCCGTGGTGAAGGGCGACGCGCGGATGGCGGAGGTGCTGCGCCGCGCGCTGCGGTCGCACGTGACGCCGCCGGCCGAGCCGGTGATGGTGGTGCGCGGCTCGCGGCGCTGGCGGGTTCCGGCGTACGAGATCGAGGAGATGGTCCACGAGCTGCTGGCCCGCGACATGCGGTACGGGGCCGCGCACGAGGCGCTGCCCCAGCGCATCGCGCACGCGGTGCTGGTGCGGATGGAGCAGGCGGGCGAGGCGCCCGACGACCGGGTGCAGAACGCGGTGGCCCGCAACCCGGCGGTCAAGGCGGCCGTGAAGGCGATCTGGCCGGCGGTGGACCCGGCCAAGCTGGTGCTGCGGCTGCTGTCCGACGCGGAGTTCCTGGCGGAGCACGCCGGGGGGCTGCTCTCCGAGGAGGAGCAGAAGGCGATCCTCTGGGCCAGGCCGGCCCGCAGCGTGAAGTCCGCGAAGTGGTCGGCGGCGGACGCGGTGCTGATCGACGAGGCGGCCGATCTGGTCTCCCGTACGCACTCGCTGGGCCATGTCGTCATCGACGAGGCTCAGGACCTCTCCCCCATGCAGTACCGCGCGGTCGGCCGCCGCTGCTCGACGGGTTCGGCGACCGTCCTCGGCGACCTGGCGCAGGGCACGACGCCCTGGTCCACGCAGAGCTGGGAGCAGGCGCTGGGCCACCTGGGCAAGGCGGACGCGGTGGTGGAGGAGCTGACGGCCGGCTTCCGCGTGCCGCGCGACGTGATCGCGTACGCCTCCCGGCTGCTGCCGGTGATCTCGCCGGGGCTGGCCCCGGTGGAGTCGGTGCGCGAGTCGCCCGGTTCGCTGTCGGTACGGGAGGTGGCGGACGCCGGCGCGCTGGACGCGGCGGTGGTCGCGGCGTGCGAGGAGGCGCTGGGCCATGAGGGGTCCACCGGCCTGATCGCGGCGGACGCGCGCGTGCCCGCGCTGGCGGAGGCGCTGACGGCGGCCGGTCACACGTATCTCTCGCCCGGTGAGGAGACGACCGCCGAGAGCCGGCTGACGCTGGTCCCGGCGTCGCTGGCGAAGGGCCTGGAGTACGACTACGTGGTGCTGGACGAGCCGGCGGCCGTGGTGGACGGGGAGCCGGACGAGCGCACGGGCCTGCGCCGGCTGTACGTGGCGCTGACCCGTGCGGTGTCCGGCCTGACGGTGCTGCACGCCTCGCCGCTGCCGGCGGAGTTGGCGTAGCGGGGAGCGGGGGCGGGGGGAGCGTCGTCCACCCCCGCCCCCGCCCGGTCATCCGGCGGTGCAGGCCCGCCCGTTGAGCTTCACCGTGCCGGGGTCGGCCGCCGGTCCGGTGATGCTGCTGTTGAACCCGAAGTCCACGGAGGCCCCCGGGGCGATGGAGCGGTTCCAGGTCAGCGGCGTCGCCGTCACCGTCCTGCCGTACTGGGCGATCTCGGCGCTCCAGGTGTGGCTGAGCTTCTGGTCGCCGGGCAGCAGCCAGGTCAGGGACCAGGGGCTGACGGACTCGGTGCCGGTGTTCTTCACCGTGACCGTGGTGGTGGAGCCGGTGCTCCACGGGTGCGAGGAGTACGTCACCCGGCAGGAGCGCTCCGGGCCCGTGCCGTCGCCCGCGTCGTCCAGGTAGGAGGCGATGAAGGCGAGCGGCGCGTTCCAGTTGATGGCGACCTCGTTGGTGGCGTACGAGCCGATGTCGTCGAGGTAGCACATCGCGGCGGCGCAGTCCTTGAGCTTCTGGCCGGCCTCGGGGTCGCCCGAGGTGGGGGCGGTGAGGTTGGGGCCGCCCGCGAGGGAGCCGGCCGGCGGGTGCGGCAGGGACGGGTCGGACTGGTGGGCCCAGAACCGGTGGTGCTGGTTCTGCGAGGACCGCTCGCCGTAGCCGGTGACGTACGACTGGTTGAGCGGGTTGCGCCCGAACAGGTAGTCCGCGCCGCGCAGGACGGCGTCCCGGTAGCCGGCCTCGCCGGTCAGGTCGGCGGCGGTGGCCAGCACGATCATGTTGTTGAGGACCTGGCTGTTGGAGCCCCAGGCGTAGTTCAGGTTCTTGGGCGCGTACGGCACGCCGTACCGCTGGTCCTCGGTCTGCGCCTCGTACCGGTCGGCGGCCGCGGTGACGACGCCGCGCACGTCGGCGAGCTGGGCGGCCGTCAGGTCGTTGGGCACGGTGGCCAGGGTGAGCACGCCGAGTCCGGCGGTGCCGCCCCACCAGATGCCGCCGTCCGCCGGGAAGGCCGCGTCGACGTCACCGTGCAGCGGCGAGCCGAGCAGGGCCTGGCGGTAGGTGTCCGCGCCGGTGGTGGTGAACAGCTCGGCGGCGGCCCAGTAGAACTCGTCGCGCACGTCGCCGTCCTCGTACGTGCCGCCCCCGACGCCGTCCGCCGGGCTGGCGAGCACGTCCGGGTGCGCCTTCGCGGCGGCCCACGCCTTCTCGGCGGCGGCACGGCACTTGTCGGCGAACGCCTTGTCGAACGGGGCGTAGAGCCGGGCGCACTGGGCGGCCGTCGCGGCGAGGTTCAGGGTGGCGGCGGTGGTCGGCGGGTGCAGCTGGCGCTGTTCCGGGTCGAGTTCGGGGCGCATCGGCAGGCCGGTCCAGTTGGCGTCGTGCACCTTGTGGTGGGCCATGCCGGCGAGCGGCTGCCCGGCCGGGACCTGCATGCGCATCAGGAACTCCAGCTCCCAGCGCGCCTCGTCGAGGATGTCCGGCACGTCGTTGCCGTGCTCGGGGACGCGCAGCGCGCCGTCGCCCAGCTCGGCGGACTCGGCACCGTCGGCGGTCAGCGTCCGCTCGTAGGTCGCCATCAGCTGGGCGACCGCGATGCCGCCGTTGACGACGTACTTGCCGTGGTCCCCGGCGTCGTACCAGCCGCCGCGCACGTCGAGCCGGTAGTCGCAGACGCCCGGCTGGCACGGCACGTCCGTGTCGCCCTTGTTGGGCGCCACGTCCAGGTGCCCGGCCGGGCGGGCGTACTCCTCGCCGACGAGGTCCGCGTCGATCGCGATGCCGCTGCGGTTCTGGTAGAAGTACGCGAGCGCGTCGGACCGCAGGCCGTCGTAGAGGTCGCCGCGGATCGAGAACGGCTCGCTGACCTGGCCGTCCGCCTCGATCGTGAAGCCGTCGCCGGTGGCGGTGGCGTCGCTGAAGTCGAAGGTGTGCACGTTCTGCCGGGAGGTCGGGTCCTCGCCGCGCGGCACGGTCGTCCCGCTCGCGGCCGTCGAGCCGTCGGCCGCCTTCAGCTTCCACGGCAGCGGGTCGGTCGCCTCGGTGACCAGGGTGCCGGTCTTGGGGCCCTCGGGCAGGTAGCCGACCTGGTTGACGCGGACCGGCGAGCCGGTGTCCGGCACGTACACGGGCGGCTCGGCGCCCCCGCGCAGCGACACGTCGTCCACGCAGAACGTCGTCGCCGCCGCGCCGCCGCCGACCTGGAAGGCGACCTGCGCGGCGTCCCGGTCGGCGGTCGCGGTGAACACGTGCGTGAAGGAGGTGTCCTCGGTGCCGATGTGGTCCGTCTCGGCCAGATCGGTGGTGTACGGCTCGGTCGCCAGCTGCACGTTGGTGTGGATGGACAGCGGCACGGTCGAACTCGCCGTGTACGTGAGGGTGTACGACTCGCCCGCGACGAGCGGCACGTCGTTCTGGCCGATGATCGCGTCCCACGGGTTCACGGTCCCCGCGGGCACCTCGGCGCACAGCCGCCCGTCGACGACGGCGACCGGCGCGTTGGCCGTGGACCACCAGGGGGCGGTCCCGGCGGAGAAGTCACCGTTGACGATCTGTTCCGGCGCCGGGTCGTCGCCGTCCGCGGCGACGGCACCGGGCGCGGTCAGCACACCGCCGAACAGGGCGGCAAGGGCCAGCACTCCCCCGACACGGCGTCTGCGCCGTACGGGGGGCGGGGGCGAGAAGGCGTTCACCGGAAGAGCCTTTCGTCAGGGACGGGGGGCCGTGCTCCACGGGAATGATGGGAGCGCTCCCACGACACACGGGCATGCCGGGGAGGCGCGCCATGGGAGCGTTCCCATCACCGCGCGCCCATTGTGGACGGCGGGACGCCAGTTACGCCAGGGTCATGACACGACGAGGTGGAGGGGCGGGCCTCCGGGCGCGCCGGAGGCCCGTCCTTCCGGTTCCGGGGGGATGGAGACTCCCTAGCGGTCGAGCACCGTCCGCCACTCCCGTACCGCGTCCGCGTCCACCGGGCCCGACCAGCCGGCCGGGCGTGCCGCGCCGCCGATGTGGACGGCGTCGATGCCTGCGGCCAGCAGCTCCGGCAGGTGGTCCAGGCGCAGTCCGCCGCCGACGAGGATCTGAGGCTCGTAGCCCGGCTCGCCCTTGCGCGCCGCCTCGGCCACCAGTGTGGGGATGCCGGCGTCCACCCCGGCCGCCGCCCCGGCGGTGAGGTACGTGTCGAGGCCCGGCAGGTCCGCCAGGGACTTGCGCAGGGCGTCCCGGTCGGCGGCCCGGTCGATCGCCCGGTGGAACGTCCACCGGCACCCCTCCAGCTCGGCCACCAGCCGCTCGACGGCGACGAGGTCGGGGTTGCCGTCCGCGTCCAGGAAGCCGAGGACGAACTCCTCCGCGCCCTCCGCCCGCAGCTCGCGCGCCTTGCGTACGAGCACGTCGATGTCACCGGCCGCGAACCCGTCGGCGACCCTGAGCATCACGCGCAGCGGGATGTCCACCGCCTCCCGGATCGCCGCGAAGGTCGCGCAGGACGGGGTCAGGCCGTCCGCCGCCATGTCGGTGACCAGCTCAAGCCGGTCCGCACCACCCGCCTGGGCGGCGACCGCGTCCTCCGCGTCGAGAGCGATCACCTCCAGGACTGCACGGTTGCTCATGGGAACCCAATCCTCCAGGAAGCAGCTACAGGTCTAGTCCAATGGCCCAGCCTACGGGGCGGTAGGCCCGGGGCGCAGCCGCACCGCGAACGTGAAGATACGCGAGGCCGAACCGGGGGCGTCCGATCCACCACCGGGGGGCCGCACATCCCTGCCGGATCACCCTTGCGCGAGGATAGGGGGAGGGGGTATACATGAGGCACAAGGAGATACCCCCTAGGGGTATCCGACAGCCGATCGAGGAGGGCCCCCGTGTCAGCGCAGACCGCAGCCACCACCGGCGCCACCGGTGCCGAAGGCGCCACCCGCGCCGCAGAGGTCGAGCTCGCCATCGGGGGCATGACGTGTGCCTCGTGCGCGGCCCGTATCGAGAAGAAGCTCAACCGGATGGACGGCGTCACCGCCACGGTGAACTACGCCACGGAGAAGGCCCGCGTCAGCTACGACGGCGGTGACGTCTCGGTGGCCGACCTCATCGCCACGGTCGAGAAGACCGGCTACACCGCGCACGAACCGGCGCCCCCGGCCCGGACCGCCGAGCACGGCGCGGCCGGCGGAGCGGGCGAGGCCGACGCGGCGGACGAGCTGCGGCCCCTGCGGCAGCGGCTGGTCACGTCGGTGCTGCTCGCCGTGCCGGTGATCGCGATGTCGATGGTGCCGGCGCTCCAGTTCGACTACTGGCAGTGGCTGGCGCTGACCCTGACGGCGCCGGTCGTCACGTACGCGGCCTGGCCGTTCCACCGCGCCGCCTGGACCAACGCGCGGCACGGCGCGGCGACGATGGACACGCTGATCTCCGTCGGCACGTCCGCCGCGTTCCTGTGGTCGCTGTGGGCGCTGTTCTTCGGCACCGCCGGGATGACCGGCATGACGCACCCCTTCGAGCTGACCATCGGCCGGAGCGACGGCGCGGGCAACATCTACCTCGAGGCGGCGGCGGGCGTCACGGCGTTCATCCTCGCCGGGCGGTACTTCGAGGCCCGCTCCAAGCGGAAGGCGGGCGCCGCGCTGAAGGCGCTCCTGGAGCTGGGCGCCAAGGAGGTCACCGTGCTGCGCGGCGGCCGCGAGGTGACCGTGGACACGGCGGACCTCCAGGTCGGCGACCGCTTCCTGGTCCGCCCCGGCGAGAAGATCGCCACGGACGGCACGGTCGTGGAGGGCTCGTCCGCCGTGGACGCGTCCATGCTCACCGGCGAGTCCGTCCCGGTGGAGGTCGGCGTCGGCGACGCGGTGACCGGCGCGACGCTCAACGCGGGCGGCCGGCTGGTCGTGGAGGCGACCCGGGTCGGCTCGGACACCCAGCTCGCCCGGATGGCCAAGCTCGTCGAGGACGCCCAGAACGGCAAGGCGGCGGCGCAGCGGCTCGCGGACCGGATCTCGGCGGTGTTCGTCCCCGTGGTCATCGCGCTCGCCCTGGGCACCCTGGGCTTCTGGCTGGGCAACGGTGCCGGGCTGACGGCGGCGTTCACGGCGGCGGTGGCCGTGCTGATCATCGCCTGCCCCTGCGCCCTGGGCCTGGCCACCCCGACCGCCCTCATGGTCGGCACCGGACGCGGCGCCCAACTCGGCATCCTCATCAAGGGCCCCGAGGTCCTGGAGTCCACCCGCCGCGTCGACACCATCGTCCTCGACAAGACCGGCACCGTCACCACCGGCCGCATGACCCTCCAGACCGTCCACACCACCCCCGGCACCACCGAGACCGACGCCCTGCGCCTGGCCGGCGCCCTGGAACACGCTTCCGAACACCCCATCGCCCAGGCCGTCGCCACCGGCGCCGCCGAACGCACCGGCACCGCCCTCCCCACCCCCGAGGACTTCGCCAACGTCCCCGGACTCGGCGTCCAGGGCATCGTGGAGGGGCACGCGGTCCTGGTGGGCCGTGAGCAGCTGCTCGCCCAGTGGGAGATCCACCTCCCCGAAGACCTGGCCCGCCGCAAGGCGGAGGCGGAGGCCGCCGGCCGGACGGCCATCGCGGTCGCCTGGGACGGTGAGGCGCGCGCGGTCCTGGAGGTCGCCGACGCGGTGAAGGACACCAGCGCGGAGGCGATCGGGCGGCTGCGCCGGCTGGGCCTGAAGCCCATCCTGCTGACCGGTGACAACCGTGCGGTCGCGGAGGCGGTCGCGGCGGACGTCGGGATCGACGAGGTGTACGCGGAGGTCATGCCGCAGGACAAGGTGGACGTGGTCAAGCGCCTCCAGGCGGAGGGCCGTTCGGTGGCGATGGTCGGGGACGGCGTGAACGACGCGGCCGCTCTCGCCCAGGCCGACCTCGGTCTCGCGATGGGCACGGGCACGGACGCGGCGATCGAGGCCGGCGACCTGACCCTGGTCCGCGGTGACCTGCGGGCGGCGGCGGACGCGATCCGGCTGGCCCGCCGGACCCTGGGCACGATCCGGACGAACCTGTTCTGGGCGTTCGCCTACAACGTGGCGGCGCTGCCGCTGGCCGCGGCGGGCCTGCTGAACCCGATGATCGCGGGTGCGGCGATGGCGTTCTCGTCGGTCTTCGTGGTCGGCAACTCGCTGCGCCTGCGGGGCTTCCGGGCCCAGGCGTAGCCCGTACCCCGCACAGCACGCCGCCCGCGCCGAACCCGGCTCGGGCGGCGTCCGTGCGTGCGCTCACCCGGCGGCCGGCGTCCGCCCGATCCGCGCCTCCAGGCGCTCCCGTACGGCCGGCCACTCGTCGGAGATGACGGAGAAGATCGCCGAGTCCCGCAGCCGGTGGCCCTCGCCCGGCGCCCAGGACCGGGACCAGTTGCGCAGGACGCCCTCGAAGCGGGCGCCCACGGATTCGATCGCGGCGCGCGAGCGCGCGTTGCGGGCGTCGGTCTTCAGATCGACGCGCTCGACGTGCCACGCCTCGAACGCGTGCCGGAACAGCAGGTACTTGGCCTCGGTGTTCACGCCGGTGCGCTGCGCGGACGCGGCGAGCCAGGTGAAGCCGACCTCGATCGCGGTGGGCGTGTCGTCGCCCATCCAGTACCTCGGCTCCCAGAACGCCGTGGCCCCGATGACCCGCCCGGACGCCGGGTCCACCTGGACGTACGGAACGAGCTTGCCCTCGGCGGCCCGGCCGAGCTGGGTCTCGACGTACCCCTCGACCTCGTCGGGCCCCGGCACCCAGGTGTACCCGTACGTGTCCCGGTTCTCCTGCCCCGCCCGTGACAGGCCCTCGGCGTGCCGGTGTTCCAGCGGCTCCAGCCGTACCCGGTGCCCTTCCAGGACCGGTCCCGCCAGCACACGTGTCATCGCTCACCCATTCGGAAGAAGGCCGTCACCAGGGGCCGTGCACGGCCCGCCCGCAGGCTCCCAGAGCCCGGACCGCCGTGTCGCGCGAATATGGCGGGGCCCTGGGCACCGCGCCCGTCCAGTTTTCGCATGCCTGAATCGTGGTCACTCAACTACCCTTGGCATCCAAAGAGTTGACAGTCTCCTCACGCCTCCTGGAGCCATCGTGTCCCTCTTGATCGATCTGGCCGGCCAGCTCGCCCCCTATTTCTCCTTCTTCGCGTCCCGCATGGCCGACGGCGTGATGCAGGGCACCGTGGACCGGATCTCGGGGCGTGCCGTCGACGCGGGCGAGGGCGCGTTCCGCAGCCTCGTCGGCCGGGGCGATCCGGCGGCGGGCGGCGAGGGCGCGCTCACCCCGCAGGCCGCCGACGCCCTGGACGGCATGCTGGCGGAACTGAGCGCCGAGGAGCGCGACCGGCTCGCCGCGGCGCTGACCACCTGGCTGACGAGCCCGCGCGACGACCGCGGCCTCGTGGACCTGGTCGGGGCCCCCGCCCCCCACCCCGCCGTCCACGTGGAGTCGCGCGGCGACCACAACACGGTGATCGGCAGCGTCGGGACGTTCAACCAGTACCCGAGAGACGGCCGGCCATGAGCCACGACCCCGGCGATCCGCGGGGGATCGACAGCCGTGCGTACGGCTCCCACAACACGGTCGTCGGCCGCGCCGACACGCTGTTCCAGGTCTTCTTCCAGCGCGCCTCCCTCGTCACCGGCTGGCTCTTCCTCGTCCTGGCCGTCGTCCTCGCCGGCTACGCCGGGTGGAACTGGCCCGGCGGCTCGCGCCGGCAGTACGTCCTCTTCTTCGTCTTCCTGCTCCTCGCCTTCCTCGCCGCCGTCGCCCACATCGGCGTCCGCCGGCCGGAACGCGGCCGGGGCGACGCGCGCCCCCGGCTGCCCGATCTGCTGCTCATCGCCTCGCTCGTCTTCTCCCTGCTCAGCTGGTGGTCGTTCCAGAACGTCGTACGCAACGGCGAGGTCCCCGCGACGATCCGGGTGACCGGGGAGCAGCCGCTGACCGGGGAGCCGGGCAGCGCCGTGACGCTGACGCTGCCGCAGCCGGACCGCGACGACCGGCGGGACCGGCTCCGGCTCACCCTGGAGATCGGGGAGGACGATCCGGAGGCCCCGGCGTGCTCCCACAAGACGCGCGTACTGCTCACCGCGCTCACCCAGGGCGTCACCCCGCGCCGGTCCGAGCTGCCCGCCCGTTCCACCACCGACTTCGCCCTCGGCGACCTCGCCGACCGGTCCGGCACCTCCTTCGATCTGCGGGTGCGGACCGTCGAGGGCTGCACCCTGCGGCTGGTGGACTGGCAGGCCGTCCTCCACAACGACTGACGACGACAACGCACAGGGAGCGAGGCACAGATGACACGAGCAGTCCGGCACCGGCGGGCGGTGACCGTCACGGCGGCCGTCGCGGCGGCCGCGCTGTACGTGACCGCGACCGGCTGCGATTCCGAACCGGAGTCGATCCTCAGCGACCGTACGGAGGTCGCGGCCAAGAGCGACCAGCCCGGTACGAGCTTCTCGCCGCACGACGGGGAGTACAACGGCTTCGACATCGCCGTCGTCGGCAACCTCATGAACATGCTCGGCTACGAGACCCCGCGCTTCAGCGGAGTGCTGTCCAAGAACCGCGCCAAGCTGCTGCACGACGGCGACGTGCAGCTGGTGGCCGCGACGTTCTCGATCACGCCGAACCGGATGGCGCCGAAGGAAGAGGGCGGCGACGACCTCGACTTCGTCGGTCCGTACGCCTCGACCCAGCAGGGCTTCCTGATCCGCGACAAGGACCGGAGCATCCGGACCCTGGCCGATCTCAACGGCAAGGTGGTCTGCGTCTGGAAGGGCACCACCTCCGCCAACGAGCTGAGCAAGCCGTCGCACGACAGGATCGTCCTGCGGACGGAGGAGGACGCGAGCTACTGCGTGAAGGCGCTCAAGGAGAAGGAGGTGGACGCGGTCTCCACGGACCAGCTGATCCTCTACGGCTTCCAGGAGGCCAACCCGACGCTCCGGGTGGTGCCCGGCATCCGGTTCGGGGAGCCCAACGACTACGGCATCGCGATGGCCAAGGGCCACCGCAAGGACTGCGTCCGGCTGCGCGACGTGCTCATCGAGTACGTCCGCCGGGCCACGACCTGGGAACGCGACTTCCAGAACAGCCTGCCCAGGGTGCCCAAGGAGACGCGGGACGAGGCGAAGCCCACGGAGGACGAGATCATGGCCCTGTCCTGCGTGGACCGGCCGGGCGACAGCCCGCCGGACTGACGGGTGCGGGGCCCGGGGCGTGTGGCGCCCGGCGGACGGGACTTTCCCCACACGCCCTAGAGTCGCCGTCATGACCGACAGTGCGCGGGACCTCCGCACCCGCTGGCAGGACGCCCTCGTCGCGGCCCGGCGCGGCGCCGGGGGCCCCGACCCCCTTCCGTACGCCGACAACCTGCTGGACCGCTGGGCGGAGCCGCAGCGCAAGTACCACACCACCGCCCACCTCGCGGCGGTCCTGGACCGCGTCGACACGCTCGCGGACCATGCCGCCGACGCGGACGCCGTGCGCCTGGCGGCCTGGTTCCACGACGCCGTCTACCGGCCCGACCGCTCGGAGAACGAGGAGCGCAGCGCCGCCCTGGCCGAACGCGCCCTCCCGGAGGCCGGCGTGCCCGCCCCGGTGGTGGCGGAGGTGGCCCGCCTGGTCCGCCTCACGGTCACGCACGACCCGGCCGCGGGCGACACGAACGGCGAGGTGCTGTGCGACGCGGACCTGGCGATCCTGGCGTCCCCGCCGGCGGAGTACGCGGCCTACGCCTCCCAGGTCCGCGAGGAGTACGGCTTCGTCCCGGACGAGGCGTTCCGCGAGGGCCGCGCGGAGGTGCTGCGGCAGCTCCTGGCCCTGCCCCGGCTGTTCCGTACGCCGTACGGGGCGGCGGAGTGGGAGCCGAGGGCGCGGCAGAACCTGCTGACGGAGCTGGCACTGCTCACGCGCTGACGTGCGCCGATCCCTGCCCGGCGGGAATGCGGAACCGCCCGTTCGTGTTGGTGGCTGTTATGCCTGACTCTGCCGCGCGCGGCCGTTCCCGTATGCCTCTGGCCGTCTACATCCTCGGCCTCTCGGTCTTCGCCCTCGGCACGAGTGAGTTCATGCTCTCCGGGCTGCTGCCCCCGATCGCCGACGACATGGACGTGTCGATTCCGCGGGCCGGACTCCTCATATCCGCGTTCGCGATCGGCATGGTGATCGGCGCCCCGCTGCTCGCCGTGGCGACGCTGCGGCTGCCCCGGCGGACGACCCTCATCTCGCTGATCTCCGTCTTCGGCGTCGGCCAGGTCGCGGGCGCGCTGGCGCCCTCGTACGAGGTGCTGTTCGTCTCCCGCGTGGTCAGCGCGTTCGCGTGCGCCGGGTTCTGGGCGGTCGGGGCGGCGGTCGCCATCGCGATGGTGCCGGTGAACGCGCGGGCGCGGGCGATGGCCGTGATGATCGGCGGGCTGTCCATCGCGAACGTGCTGGGCGTCCCGCTGGGCGCGTTCCTCGGCGAGAACCTGGGCTGGCGGTCGGCGTTCTGGGCGGTCGGGGCGGCCTCGGCGGTGGCCCTGGTCGGCGTCGTGACGCTGATCCCGCGCATCCCGCTCCCGGACGAGAAGCCGCAGCTCAGGCGCGAAATGGGGATCTACAAGGACCGCCAGGTGTGGCTGTCGATCGTGATCACCGCGTTCGCGGCGGGCGGCGTGTTCTGCGCGTTCAGCTACCTGGCCCCGCTGCTGACGGACGTGGCCGGTCTCGACTCGGGCTGGGTGCCGACCGTGCTGGGGCTGTTCGGGGTGGGCGCCCTGGTCGGTACGACGATCGGCGGCCGGGTCGCGGACGCGCACCTGTTCGGGGTGCTGCTGAGCGGAATCGCGGCGTCCACGGTGTTCCTGGTGGCGCTGGCCCTGTTCGCGTCGAACCAGGCCGCGGTGATCACGCTGTCGTTCCTGCTGGGCCTGTCGGCGTTCTACACCGCGCCCGCGCTCAACGCCCGGATGTTCAACGTGGCGGGGGCGGCCCCGACGCTGGCGGGAGCGACGACGACCGCCGCGTTCAACCTGGGCAACACGGGCGGCCCGTGGCTGGGCGGCGCGGTGATCGACGCGGACTTCGGGTTCGGGGCGACGGCCTGGGCCGGGGCGGCGATGACCGTGGCGGCGCTGGCCGTCGTGGTGGTCTCGCTGCGGCTCCAGCGGTCGCACGCGCCGGCGTCCCGGCTGGTGGCGCAGGGCGGGCCGCAGGGCGCGGCGGTGGAGTCGGCGGACTGCGCGACGGGCTGATCCCGGGGGAAGGTACGGCGTCGGGGCTACGGCGCCGGGCGCCCGGGGTTTACGGCTCCGGGACCGGGTTTACGACTCCGAGGTCTACGGCGCCGGGCGGCCCTTCGGCCGGCGCAGCCCCGCCTCCGTGAGCCGCCGGACCAGCTCCTTGGAGCCGATCTCCCTCGCCCCCGCCCGCACCGCGTCCTCGTACCGGGCGGCGGGGATGTCGTAGTGGTCCCGTTCGAACGCGCGGGGCGGGGCGCCGATGGATGCCGCGAAGGCGTGCAGCTCCTCGAAGGACACGTCGCTGACCAGGTGCGACCAGAGCCGCCCGTGACCGGGCCAGGTCGGCGGGTCGATGTAGAGCGTCACGGCCGGAGTATCCCGCCGAGAGCGCCGACGGGCGCGACGGCGACCGCCGCCTTCGTGCAGACCCAGTGCGGGTGGGGGCCCAGCTCCGGTTCGACGTCCAGGGCGTGCGGGTCGCCCGCGTCGCAGACGGGGCACAGCGGCCAGCGGCCGTACCGCTCCAGGAGCGCGTCCTGGACGTCCTGGGCGATGAGGCCGACGACGAACTCCACGCCCTCCGGCCACTGCTCCACCCACCAGCGGCGGTGCGTCACGGCGTCCTCGACCAGGGAGACGATCTGCGCCTCGGCGACGTCCCCGGCGGCGAGGTCGGCCATGACGAGGGCGCGGGCGGTGTGCAGCGCCTTCTCCAGGCGGTCGGGCTCCGGCGGGCGGGACTCGGGTGCGCCGGACTCGGGCGGGTTCTGCTCCATAAGGCCATTGTCCACCCCCCATCCGCCCCTCATCCGCCCCATCCGCCGCTTCTTCCACAGGTCGTACCAAAGGGGGTTGACGGGCCTCCGTGTTGAAAATATCTTTCAAAGGTGACCCATGAGTTGAAGGAAAGTTTCAACGCGGACTCGCCGCCCGCCCCGGCGGCCCTCGCCGCCAAGGTGCGGACACTGTCGCCGTCCATGACCCGTTCGATGCAGCGGGTCGCCGAGGCCGTCGCCGGCGACCCGGCGGGCTGCGCCGCCCTGACGGTCACCGGTCTCGCGGAGCTGACGGGGACGAGCGAGGCGACGGTGGTCCGTACGGCCCGTCTCCTCGGCTACCCCGGCTATCGCGACCTGCGCCTCGCGCTCGCCGGTCTCGCCGCCCACCAGGAGTCCGGCCGGGCCCCGGCGGTCACGGCGGACATAGCCGTGGACGACCCGATCGCGGACGTGGTCGCGAAGCTCGCGTACGACGAGCAGCAGACCCTCGCGGACACGGCGGCCGGGCTCGACACCGTGCAGCTGGGGGCGGCCGTCGCGGCGGCGGCGACGGCGCGGCGGATCGACATCTACGGCGTGGGCGCGTCCTCCCTCGTCGGTCAGGACCTGGCCCAGAAGCTGGCCCGCATCGGCCTGATCTCCCACGCCCACACGGACCCGCACCTCGCGGTGACCAACGCCGTGCAGCTGCGCGCGGGTGACATGGCCATCGCGATCACGCACTCCGGGTCCACGGGCGACGTCATAGAGCCGCTGCGGGTCGCCTTCGACCGGGGCGCGACGACGGTCGCGATCACCGGCCGCCCGGACGGCCCGGTCACGCAGTACGCGGACCACGTCCTGACGACGTCCACGGCCCGGGAGAGCGAGCTGCGCCCGGCCGCGATGTCGAGCCGGACCAGCCAGTTGCTGGTGGTGGACTGCCTGTTCATAGGGGTGGCCCAGCGCACGTACGAGACGGCGGCCCCGGCCCTGGCCGCCTCGTACGAGGCCCTGGCCCACCGCCACGCGCCCCGCACCCGCTGAACGCGGGTCCTCCGAGACGCGCACCCGAACCCGCTGAGCGCGCCCCCGAGACGCGCACCCGAACCCCCCACCCCACGCCGTACGAGAAAGCAGACCGCTCCTCATGACCTCCCTCACCGATGCCGATGCCAACGGCTACGGCGAGCTGCGCGCACAGCTCGACACCCTCACCACCGAGGCGTTCCGCCCGGAGCTGGCCGAGATAGACCGGCTGTCCACGGCGGAGATCGCCCGCATCATGAACGGCGAGGACCGCACGGTGCCCGCCGCCGTCGGCGAGCGGCTGCCGCAGATCGCGGCCGCGATCGACGCCGTCGCGGAGCGCATGGCGCGCGGCGGCCGGCTGATCTACGCGGGCGCGGGCACGGCGGGCCGCCTCGGCGTGCTGGACGCCAGCGAGTGCCCGCCCACGTTCAACACGGACCCGGCCGAGGTCATCGGCCTGATCGCCGGCGGCCCGTCCGCGATGGTGACGGCGGTGGAGGGCGCGGAGGACAGCAAGGAGCTGGCCGCCGCCGACCTGACGGCGCTGGGGCTCACCGCCGACGACACGGTGGTCGGCATCTCCGCCTCCGGCCGCACGCCGTACGCGATCGGCGCCGTGGAGCACGCCCGCGCGCAGGGCGCCCTGACCCTGGGCCTGTCGTGCAACGCCGGCTCCGCGCTGGGCGCCGCCGCCGAGCATCCGATCGAGGTCGTGGTGGGCCCCGAGCTGCTGACCGGCTCCACCCGCCTCAAGGCCGGTACGGCGCAGAAGCTCGTGCTCAACATGATCTCGACCATCACGATGATCCGGCTCGGCAAGACGTACGGGAACCTCATGGTCGACGTCCGGGCCTCCAACGAGAAGCTGCGGGCCCGCTCCCGGCGCATCGTCGCGCTGGCGACCGGCGCGTCCGACGACGAGATCGAGCAGGCGCTCGCCGCGACGGACGGCGAGGTGAAGAACGCGATTCTGACGATCCTCGGCCACGTGGACGGCCCCACGGCCGCCGCGCTGCTGTCCGACTCCTCCGGCCACCTCCGCGCGGCGCTCGCCGCCACCGCTCCCCGCACCACCTGACCCCCCGCCGCACCACCTCCCCCGCACAGCAAGGCACCACGCACCATGGCTACAGAAGACAAGAACCGCGCCACCGCCGCCGCGATCCTTCCGCTCGTCGGTGGCGCCGCGAATGTCAGTTCCATCGCCCACTGCATGACCCGGCTCCGGCTGGGACTGCGCGACCGTTCGCTCGTCCAGGACGAGGCGCTGAAGGCCGTGCCCGCGGTGATGGGCGTGGTCGAGGACGACACGTACCAGATCGTGCTCGGCCCCGGCACGGTCGCCCGGGTCACCCCCGAGTTCGAGAAGCTGGTCGAGGAGGGGCGGGCCCAGACCCCGCCCGCCGCCCCGCCCGCGGCGGAGGAACTGGCCGCGCAGGGGGCGGCGATGAAGGCGGCCCGCAAGGCGCGGAACGCCACGCCGTTCAAGCTGTTCCTGCGCCGGATCGCGAACATCTTCGTGCCGCTGATCCCGGCCCTGATCGGCTGCGGCATCATCGCCGGGCTCAACGGCCTGCTGGTCAACCTGGAATGGCTGCCCTCGGTGACCCCGGCCCTGGCGGCGATGGCGTCCGGCTTCATGGCGCTGATCGCGGTGTTCGTCGGGTACAACACGGCGAAGGAGTTCGGCGGCACGCCGATCCTGGGCGGCGCGGTCGCGGCGATCATCGTGTTCCCCGGCGTGGCGAACATCGAGGCGTTCGGCCAGAAGCTCTCGCCCGGCCAGGGCGGCGTACTCGGCGCGCTGGGCGCGGCGGTCCTCGCGGTGTACGTGGAGAAGTGGTGCCGCCGCTGGGTGCCGGAAGCCCTGGACGTGCTGGTCACACCGACGCTGACGGTCCTGGTCTCCGGCCTGGTCACGATCTTCGGCCTGATGTACGTGGCGGGTGAGATCTCCACCGCGATCGGTGACTTCGCGGACTGGCTGCTGTCCAACGGCGGCGCGGGCGCGGGCCTGATCCTGGGCGGCTTCTTCCTCCCGCTGGTCATGCTGGGCCTGCACCAGGCGCTGATCCCGATTCACACCACGCTGATCGAGCAGCAGGGGTACACGGTCCTGCTCCCGATCCTCGCCATGGCCGGCGCGGGCCAGGTCGGCGCGGCGGTCGCGGTCTACTTCCGCCTCCCCCGCAACGAGTCGATCCGCCGCACCATCAAGTCCGCCCTGCCCGCCGGCTTCCTCGGCGTCGGCGAGCCCCTGATCTACGGCGTCTCGCTCCCCCTGGGCCGCCCCTTCATCACCGCCTGCGTCGGCGGTGCCTTCGGCGGCGCGTTCGTCGGCTTCTTCAACCAGCTCGGCGACGCCGTCGGCTCCACGGCGATCGGCCCCTCCGGCTGGGCCCTGTTCCCCCTCCTCGACGGCAACCACGGCCTGGCCGCGACAGCCGCGATCTACGGCGGCGGCCTCCTCGTCGGCTACCTGACGGGCTTCCTCGCCACGTACTTCTTCGGCTTCGGCAAGGACCTCCTGGCCGAGTTCAACACCTCCGAAGAATCCACCCCGACCCCCCACCAGCCCACCCCGACAGAACCCGCAAAAACCCCGGCAACCGCCTGACCCCGGGGCACGGAGGGGGCGCCGCCGCCGGGGGCCGCCCCCTCGTCCCCGTTCTGGCTCAAGCTGGCCTTGACGTGCCTCGCGCCTGGGCGAAATCGTCGGGCAAGAGCGCGCAACCGACTCGGCAGGGGAGATCGCCATGGATTTACAGTTCGTCGGGATGGACCCCAACACCCAGGGCAACGGGTCACCCACTGTCTGGGTGGACGCGGACAATCAGGAGATCGTGGTGCAGGGGTGGAAGGCCCAGGCGCTCATGGCGGCGGCGATCGCTGAGACCGAGTGGGTGCCGGGTCACGTGACCGGCGTCCCCGAGCACGAGACGGTCGTGCGGGTTCCTCTCCGTATGGTGCCGATTCTGAGGGAGGCGTGCGATGTCGCGGAACGACGTGCCGGAATTCGATGAGCTGCTGAGGGCCGCGCAGCACTCCGCGGTTCACCTGGAGATGCGCGATGTCTACGGCGTCGGCGACGAGGCCACGGACTTCGAGCAGTTCAAGCGCACGGGCGTGCACCCCGACGCGGACCCCGCCACCGCCGACTGGGGCGGCTGGGTTCCGCTGGTGAGGGAGACCGTCGCCCGGGGCGTCGTGATGCGACGCGCCCGCATCGTGTCAGAGCCCGTCACGGACTACATCCGGTTCGAGCACGCCGGAACCATCGTGAACGTGGCCGCCGGCGAACTCGTACGCTGGCTTCCGCGCCGGAAGGCATCGGACATCGCACTGCCCGGAAACGACTTCTGGGTCTTCGACGGCAAGGTCGTCCAGTTCAATCACTTCACCGGTGCCGGCGACTGGGCGACCCCGAAGTACTCCATGTCCGAGGACGTGGACCTGGTCAAGCTCTGCGTCTCGGCCTTCGAAGCGGTCTGGGAGCGCGGAACACCGCACGAGCACTACACCGTCTGAGCCTGCCCGCCACCGACCGGACAGCCCGATGCCCGCCTCCCCCTCCTCCAGCGCCCAGGCCGCACGCGAAGCCGTCGCCGCGCGCCTGCGGGAACTGATGCTGGATGCCCGGATCGACGGCAAAGAACTGTCTGCCCGGTGCGGGTGGCACCCGGCGAAGACCTCCCGCGTGATAACCGGGAAGACGGCGCCGTCCGAGAACGACATCCGCCGCTGGTGCGCCGCCTGCGGTGCCGAGGACCAGACCGCCGATCTCATCGCCACCTCCCGCGCGGTCGAGTCGATGTACCAGGAATGGCGCCGCCTTCAGCGCAACGGGATGCGTACGTTCCAGGAGCAGGTCTACGCCCTCAACGAGCAGGCGTCCCGTCAACGCGTGTACGTGTCCAACGTCGTGCCCGGGTTCTTCCAGACACCCGCGTACGCCACCGCCCTGATGCGGTCCATCACCCGCTTCCAGGGCACCCCGGACGACGTGGCGGCAGCGGTCACCGCCCGGAGCGCCCGCAGCCGTTTCCTGTACGAAGGCGGTCACCGCTTCGCCGTGGTCATCGAGGAGGGCGTGCTGCGCCACCGCTTCGGTACCGCCGACGAGATGGCCGGCCAGCTTCGGCACCTTCTCGCGGTGATGCCGCTGGCCTCCGTCTCCCTCGGCGTGATCCCTTTCGGGACCGAGCGCACCGTCTGGCCGCTGGAGGCGTTCTACCTGTTCGATGACCGGCATGTGGTGGTCGAGACACTCACCGCCGAGGTCAATGTGCACCAGCCCCGCGAACTCGCGGACTACGCACGCGCGTTCGCGGCGCTTTCCGCGATGGCCGTCTACGGGGACCAGGCGCGCGACCTCATCACGGCCGCGATCGACGCTCTCTGACGAACGAGTGCGACCGTCGCAATCACCCGCAATCGCATTGAGGAGCATGCACGGGCCTCCCTAGCGTGGGGACTGCCGCTCACAGGCGTGCCGGAGTCTCCGAACGGCTCCCCGAGCAGCAGGCCGGCCCGGAACGGACGCGTCCGGGCGCCACTCGACACTCATCGAGAGGAGCACCACATGTCCAGCACCGCCCTCTCCCCCATCAGCAACGAGCACCGCGAACTCGGCCGGTTCCTGGCCGTCGCCGGAAAGCGGTTCGCCGCCGGTCACGGCCCGGCCGAAATGTTCTCCCCGGCTGTGGACGCCGCCTGGCACCGGATGCTGGGCACCCCCGAGTACGCGGCGTTCAGCGCCGAACACGCGGGAAGCGTCCTGGGCCACCGCGCGGTGAACGGCTTCGGCCCGATCGGCTGGGTGGCCACGTACGAGGAGGCGTACGGCCCGCTGCCCGAGATCTGGTTCACCGACGCCGACGGTGTCGTCGACAGAACGGCGTTCGCCCGGTACGAGGAGACCGGCACGGTCGTGGCCGAGTGGGACTGCGGCCCCACCACCGGGGACCGCGACGACGCCGCGCCGAGCACGCGGCGCTCCTGATGCTCATCGACGGAGCGTCCCGGCCCACCGCCGGGGCGCTCCGCCTCATCGAGGCCGGCACCAGCCGGCCCAGCTCCATCGACATCTCCGGATACGTGCGGCGCATGGCGGCCCACTGCCCCTACCTGGCCCCCTCGGTCACACGCGGTCTGACCACCTGGACCGTCTATCGCGCCGAGGGCGGAGCGGACGCGGTGGAAGCCGAGTTGTTCCATGCCGGTGTCCGGGCGGCTGAGTGGCTACGCCCGCTGGTCCGCCGGGCGCACGGCTTCCTGCGGTGCGAGAACATCGTCGTCCTGGGTGAGGTGCCCGGCGTCCGGCACCGCGAGCTGCTGGCGTGGCCGCACTGGGCTCTCAAGCACCTGTACGGGCCGGTCGGGATCATGTTCGGCAAGTTCTACGCGGGCGAGGAGGAGCGTACGCGGACCGGCGAGCGCATCCCGGTCGCCCCGGTGTCGTTCCTCCCCGTGAGAGCCGCGATCCGGCGGCGCGACCCGCAGTTCCTCCGCGCGACTCCCGACCTGGCCGCCACGCTCGCCGCGGCCGACGACGACGGCCGCGATGTCTTCGACGGCGCCCCGGACGACTGGAAGGAGATCCGCACGTGGACGCAGCGCTTTCACCCCCTCGGGAAGCCCTCGACCGGCTGAGGGACCACATGGGTGCGCCCCGCGCCGTCCGGCTCCTGAGCGATCGGCGCGGCTCGCGGGCCTGGAAGGTCGAGGGGCCCGGGGGCGCCGTCGTATTGAAGGCGAACAGCCCGGACGGCGATCCGGACGGGGGCACCGCCCGCGACAAGGCCACCGAGATGGCGCAGGAGGACGAGCATCTCGTCCGGCTCACGGGCGCGGGCGCGTTGGCCCCCGGCTACCGCGTCGACGCCGGCGCCTGGGAGGACGGCCGCTGGCTGGCGGTGCGCTGGGTCGACGGGGCCCCGGTGTGGCGCGCGTTCGCGCTCGCCCGCGGCCCCGAAGGCGACCGGCCGTCGGTACGCCCCTGGCTCCTGGGCGTGGCCCGGACGTGGGCCGGGCACCTGGCGCGGATGCACGCGGCGGGGTGGGCCCACGCGGACGTCCAGCCCACCAACACCTTGATCACCGACAGCGGCTCCGCCGTGCTCATCGACTACGCCCTCGCCTGTGGCCCCGGCGGCGGACCGCGCCTCCCGTACCGTGGCGCGCTCACCCACACCACCGCGCCCGAGATCGCGCAGGCCGTGCTCTCCACGGCCTCCGACACCCACATCCGGGCGGAGCCACCGGCCGACATCTGGGGGCTGGGCGCCTCGCTCTTCTGGTGCTGGACGGGGCACCGGCCGTTCGCGTACGCGGACGACGCGCCGCGCGGGGAGAAGCTCAGGACCATCGCGGCCGGGGCGATGCTCGCGCTGGACGACGTCCGACCGTGGCCGTTCCCCGAGTTCGAGCAGGTCATCCGCGCCTGCTTGGGCCCCAGGCCGGAAGACCGTCCGACCGCCGCCGCTCTCGCCGCCCGTCTCGCCGCGTGATCGTGCTCCGGAACCTCGTCGATGCCGATGCCCCGGCCGTCCGCCGCATTTACAGCGGGGCCGCCGTGTCATTCCTGGGACGTCCCGAGATGACCGCCCGGGAGGCGGAGGAGTACGTGAGGCGGGTGCGGCAGTGGGCTGCCGCCGATCCGGTCGAGCAGTACATCCTCGGCGTGGAGCACGCCGGCGACCTCGTCGGTGTCGTCAAGCTCGGCCGCCGCCCAGGCGGTCACGGCCGGGTGAGCTACGTACTGCGCGAGGACTCCTGGGGCCGGGGGCACGCGACGCAGGCGGTCAGGGAACTCGTCGCCTTCGCGTTCACCGCCGGCGGCTTCGACTCCCTCGGCGCCAAGCACCACCCCGGCAACCCCGCTTCCGGACGGGTACTGGCCAAAGCCGGATTCACGCGGCTCGGGACTCGGAACGGGATGGTCGAGTACCGCATTCCGGCACCGGCCGGGCCGGGCGGTTGACGCCCGTACGCGGGCCGCCCCCGGGCTGGACCGGGCCGGGGGCGTCCGCGTGCGCGGGGAGGATCAGTGCACGTAGAGGGCGTACCAGGTGTGGCCGTTCATCTGCATCGGGCTGCACACGAACACCGGGCCCCACAGCGCGACTCCCTGCCGGCCGGCGGCGTCGCAGTCGGCGGAGGTGTAGTAGGCCCCCTGGAAGTGCAGGGTGGAGGCCTCGGCGGTGGTCGCTCCGGCCAGCGGAAGGGCGACCACGGCCGCAGCGGCGGCCGCGAACATGGCAATGCGTCGCTTCATGACAACTCCCTGAATGAGTAGGCGACTTGGCCGCGAATCGGCAGGCCGGGCGTGGCATCCCGTCGCAGCCGGGGGCAGCGTAGCCACCCCGTCACACAAAGGTCCAGACCAACGACCGCACCAATCCGCTCCCCTCCCCAGACACCGTCCTCCGACAGGTCGCGACGCGAACTCGGCGCCCTGCGAGGGAGATTGAAGGGCGCGCACACAGGCAGCGGGCGAGGTCCGCGCAACAGGAAGGCGTCCGACGCGAGCGCGCCGGCACCCCTTCAGGCGGGTGCCGGCGCGCGGAAGGCAGGGTTAGCCGCTGACGACGATCCCGTACCAGTTGATGCCCCAGCCCGATTCACAGGTGGCCTTGGAGAGACCACCCGGCTGCGTCCACGGACCGTAGGTCCACTTGTACCGAGGGGAGGTCAGGAGACCGTCGGTCACGCACTTGACGCTGACCCTGAACAGGTACGAGGAACCGTTCACGGCGCAGGTCGCCGATGCGGTGCGGCCGGACTTCGCCTTGGTGCAGTCGGGGAACGCCGCCGCCGCCGGTGTCGCGGACACGGTGAGGGCAGCGCCGGTGGCCGCCAAAACCATGGCGGCCGAAGTCAGCCGGGTCATTGTCCTGGGGAATTTCACGTACGCCTCCGTTTTCCTGGACCGACAGTTCCTGCCCGATCCGGCATGTGCGATGTGGATCGGAATATTCACAGGACTTCCAGGCACTGTCAACAATCAATTTCCGGCACCCGGAGGCCGGTGCACGGAAGTCCGGAAGTCCAGAGCCGGAGACGCACTCCCCCACCTGCACTGGACGCCTGACCTGCGGGTCTGTCGTGCGCAACTGACAAAGATTCGTGCACGCACGGCACAGAAAGGACCGGATATCCCCGCTAACCTGGAATCCATACGGGGAATTCTCGCACTCGCGCACGCCAGGCGATTCACATCGTTACGGGGGGGGCCCACCAAGAAACCGGGCGAGAAAGGCCAGGCCGGCCGAACCGGTGGATTCGGGGGCGCCCGAATTCCTCATTCCCGCTCAAAGCTCGGGCCGCATCGCTTGCGTACGCCGCACGCCCCCCCCGCCCGCCGAGAGGCATGGCGACGCCTTCACGCACCGCCCCTCCGCACCAGCCCCAGCAGCACCTCATGCGTCTCCCGGTCCGCCGCCGCGATCAACCCGCCCGTGCCCCGGTCCACCGGGAGCCCGTCGAGCCCCGTGACCACGCATCCGGCGGCCTCGCACAGGGCGATGCCGGCCGCGAAGTGGACGCTGTCGAGGCGGAGGCCGGGCCCGCCGTCCGTGACGTACGCCGCGCGGCGACCGGCGGCGACCCAGGCGACGGCCACCGTGCTGGAGACGACGCGCGGCCGGAACCGGGCAGCGAACCCCGGGGCGGCGAGCAGGTCCACCGCCCGGAACCCCGGGGCGTGCGGGAACGGCGGGTCCAGGTTGACGTCCACGAGCCGCGACCCGGCCGAGGGTACGAGCGGCTGGTCGCGGCCGTCCCCGCCCCGGAGCCGGGCCACCGCACCGTCGGTCCAGAACACCTCACCGCTGAACGGATCGGCCGAGGCGGCGGCCACAATGGCGGGGCCCTCGCGCAGCGCCACGTTCACCGCGACGAGCATGTTGCCCACCGCGTAGTTCAACGTGCCGCACAACGGATCGACCAGCCACCGGCGCCCGGCGTCGGCCGCCCCCGCCTCCCCGCTCTCCTCCCCCGTCACCGCGTCACCGGGCCGGGCCTCCCGCAGGACCGCCAGCACCGCCTCCTCCGCCGCGATGTCGGCGGTCGTGGCGAAGTCACCGCCGCCCTTCTCGTACCGCGTCAGCGCGTCCCCGTACATCCGGCGGACGACCGCCGCCCCGGCCCCGGCCGCCCGGACGGCCAGCGCGGCATCGCTCTCTATGTCCATGATCCTCATCCTCACAGTCCCGGTCCGGTGAGTGGAGGGGAGCCGTACGCCTACGGCCAGGACGCCACCTCAGCGGGGCAGTTGGCCCTCCCAGTTCACCTCGCTCAGCCGGGCCCGCAGGACGTCTGCCGGCGTCGCGGGGCGCACCTGGTCCAGCGGGCAGTCCCACTCGACGCCACCGCCCGGCGGCCGGAGCTGCACGGAGGGGCCGACCCGGCCCATCACCCGGCCCACGCGGCCGTCCCGGCCGTCCACCGCGAAGGAGCCGCGTACGGGGGTGAAGGCCCCCGCGCCCGGCTCGGACCGCGTCATGACGCCGCCGCCCTCTGCTCCAGGACCGCCGCCAGCCGGGTCGCCGCTTCCATGTTGCAGCGGCCCAGGTCGACGAGGATCGCCGGGGTTTCCCCCACGCACGAGGCCGCGTCGATCCGGAGCGAGGGGAGCTTCACCCCGGCTTTCAGGAACCCCGCGCGCAACTGCGCCACCACCTCTTCCGCGTGCTTGATCTGCTCCACTGCCGTCTCGCGCCGTTCCGTAGTCGTCATGATCCATTCCTTCCACACTGAGTAACGACGATGCACACCCAGAGTGGTGATCCTGTCGCTACGGTGGAAGAGGTTCCTGCCCAACAACGCAATCTGTGCAACTGGGAGTAGTCATGCCAGGTCCCAAGAAGCTGGACCCCTCCTCTTCGCCCCGCGCCCTCCTCGGCGCGGAGCTGCGCCACCGAAGAGAGCAGGCGGGCCTCTCCCAGACGGAACTGGCCGAACGCCTCTTTGTCAGCGGCTCGTTCGTCGGCCAGCTGGAGTCCGGCGTCCGGCGGATGCAGATGGAACAAGCCCTCATGTTGGACGCGTTCTTCAACGCGGACGGCTTCTTCGAACGGAACTGCAAGGCGCTCGCGAAGTCGAAGTACCCCGATCACTTCGCGGAGGCCGCTGAGGCCGAGGCCCGAGCGACGGAGATCAAGGAGTACGCACCCCAACTCATCCCGGGGCTGTTACAGACGGAGGCGTACGCACGTGCGGTCTTCCGTAGCGGACTCCCCACTGCTACCGAAAGCGCAATCGATGAACTGGTGGCAGCCCGCCTCGAACGCTCCCAGCTTCTCGCCGATCCAACAACGCCGATGTTGTGGGTCGTTCTTGACGAGGCAGTGCTACGTCGACGGGTAGGCACCCCGGAGCCCATGGCAGCGGCGCTCCGACACGTCGTGGGGCTGATGGAACAACACCGGATCATCGTGCAGGTCTTGCCGTTCGCGGCAGGCGGGCATGCCGCCATGGAGGGCGGCCTCAAGCTCATGGCCTTCGCCGATGCACCGCCCCTGGCCTACCTTGACGGTCTCGGATCGGGACGACTGCTGGACGACCCAAGCACCGTAAGGCAATACGAACTGACCTACGATCTGGTCGTGGCCAGCGCGCTCCCACCGACAGCGTCCCTGGCCCTGATCACGTCGGTGGCGGAGGATTACGAGCATGAAGCGCACGAACACTGACTACGACCCGTTCCCAGACATCTGGCGCAAGTCCAGCTACAGCGGCGCCAGCGGCGGCAACTGCCTCGAAGTCCTCGCCGGCGTCCCCAACGTCGTCCCCGTGCGCGACTCGAAGATCACCGAAGGACCGGCCGTCATCTTCGGCGCGGGTGCCTGGCAGACGTTCGTCACCAACGTCAAGAACAGCTGACGCACGGGGCCTCGGACCACAAAGCCCGAGGCCCCGTGCCCCCTTGCAACGAACAGCGCGTCTCACTCGACCGAGCGGCGAAGGATTGCAAGCATGAAGCACATCAGCACGCACTACGACCTCTCCACGGCCGTCTGGCGTAAGTCCACGTACAGCGACGCCAGCGGCGGCAACTGCCTCGAAGTGCTCGATGGCATCCCCAATGCCGTCCCCGTCCGCGACTCCAAGGTGGCGGACGGTCCGGCCGTCGTGTTCCGCGCGGGCGCCTGGCAGACGTTCGTCTCGGATCTCAAGTTCGCCTGACGCAGGTGGGGCCCGAGGCTCAAGTTTCGGGCTCCGAGCGCTCTTTGAGCGGAATGGTTGGGGGGACTTGTACCCACCCGCCCACCCTCGTGACCCGCAAGGGTTGACTTTTGGCGATTGAGTTGCGACGGACGGTAGCCGCGATCTAGCTTCGGCGAGGACACAGACCAAGACGGCCCCTGCCGGTGTTTGCGCACCGCCAGGGGCCTGACCACCTCGATCGAAAGCAAGGCACGATCAGATGGCTGACGGCCAGTTTAGTGGCGACCCTTCGCCCAACCACCCGATGGCGAACGCCGGTTACGGCAAGCGCTCGGCCCCCGACCAACGCCCGCGTACCGGCGCCGACTTCACGCACCTCGTACCGCGTGACGCGGCCATCGCGTCGTACATCGACGGCTTGCCGGACGGCGCCGACATCTCCGTGAAGACGCTCGCGAAGGCACTCCCGTACGGGCAGTGCGCGGTCCGTACGACGCTCAACCGGCTCCAGGCAGCGGGGCACTTGAGGCGCGGGAGCGACTGCGTGGCGAACGGGGAACAACTCGTGTGGGTGACCCGCACGTTCTTCTCCCGTACGGCGCGGGACGACGCGTGGTGGACGGCGTTCGCCCGGGGCGACGCGCCCCGCGAGCCCCAACGGGCGACCCGGTCACGGGCGTTCATCCTGCTCGCCGCGCTCGGGCGTACCGCCCCGGCGCTGTCGTTGTCGCAGCGGGAATGCGTGGCGCTGGAGCCCGTGATGAGCGAGTGGCTGCGGCGGGGCGCGACGCCCCCGGAGATCCTGGCCGCCCTGACCACGGGCCTCCCGGACCGCGTGCACCACCCGGCGGCGTTCGTCGCCACACGCCTCCGGACGAAGCTCCCGCCCCACCGGGAGCCCGCGCCCCGTGCCGTACTGCGCACGCTGGAGTGCGGCGAATGCGGCGTACCGGGGCCGCCGGAGGCGCTGCTGGGCGGCAAGTGCGCACCCTGCCGCGGCGCCAGGCCGCGACCGACGCCGGTACTCCCGGCCCAACAGGTACAGGCACACGCCCGAGCGGTCAGGGCGGGCCTGCAACCGAAGTCGTCGGTGCCCCGTGACACACTGCGCTGACCGAAGGGGGATGCGTGTGAACAGGGTGTGGTGGGCTGTCGTCTGCATGGCTGCGGTGGCGATCGGACTGGCCGGTTGTACGGCCGATCCGGAGAACTCCGGTCCGAGGCCGGAGGACTCCGGTCCGATCACCAAGGCCAAGATGCGCCTGGTGCTCGACGGCATCACCGAGGACGTCGGAGCACCGGCGAACGACCCGGAGGTCGCCGCGAGGACGGAGACCACCGACAACCCGCTGGGCAAGTGCTTCGTCCAGTACAAGGGACTCGACAAGACCGCCACCAAGCTGAACATCGACCACGCCAGAGCCGTGGCGACCGCGCTGACCGACCGCGGCTGGTCGGAGAAGCGGGGGCGCGACGACGACAGCAAGGCGTCGGACCACGGGACCGCCGTGATCCGGTCGGTGTTCAAGAAGCGCGGCTGGACCGTGGTCATGGACTACCGCCAGTCCTCGGACTTCCGAGTGCTCAGCCTGGACAGCTTCGAGGACACCTGCGCCAAGAAGGCCCAGGCGCCGGACGGGGCGGCGTCCGCCGACTGACGGCATCCGACTGACGGCGTCGGCTGACGCCATCCGGCCGACGGCATCGGCTGATGGCATCCGGCTGACGGCACGCGAGGGGAACGCCTGCCCGGGGGCGGCCGGCCCGGCGCCGCGCGGGTGACGTCGCGCTCCCGTCGCCGGCCGGTGGCACCCGGGAGTGCGGGACGGCCGTGGCGGCCCTCAGGCGTGCGGAGCGCCGCCGTCCGCCGCCAGGCGGTTCAGCCACTCGCCCAGCAGGTGACGCTCGGCGGGGCTCAGGGTGCCCGCACCGTCGGAGAGCGCCGCACGCAGCGCACGGGCGGCCGAGGCCGGGCCCGTCTCCGTGACGGGCAGGGCCGGTTCGGCGCGGGTCACGGCGCCGACCATGGCCTCGCGGAGGGCGGTCAGCAGCTCCGGGTCGCGGCGGTCCGGCGGGGTCGAGTTGTACGTCGAGACCGCGCCCCGGCCGGTGGCCTGGATGATCTGGGCGGCCAGCTCCTCGCTGACCCGCAGCCACCCCCCGGCGGCCAGCCGGCGTATCCGGCCGTGCAGGATCTCCAGGCCCGCGCGGTGGGCCGCGTCCGCACCCCGGCCGGTGGCCCGGTCCATGACCGCGAACAGGGCGGGGCGCGTGATCCCGAACTCCACCACCAGGTCCCAGCCATGCCTCAGGTCCTCCACCGCGTTCTGCGGTGCGGGATCGAGCTGCGCGCGCTTGCCCGCCAGGAACTCCGCGTAACCGTGCTCCGCGACGGCCTCCAGCAGGCCCTCCTTGTCACCGAACAGGCGGTAGATCGCGGGTGCCTGCATCCCGGCCGCCGCAGCGACCGCGCGGGTGCTCACCGCTTCCGGACCACCGCTCTCCAGCAGCTCGACGGCCGCCTCGACGATGCGCTGCCGAGGACTCACCGTGGTGTCACGCGTATCCATGAATCGATGATAGCGGATACTTGCTTCCACCGATATTCCGGTGTTAACGTCAAAGTGATTCCACTGGAAACAGCGTGGGGAGCCCAACCATGATCATCGTGACCGGAGCCACCGGAAAGCTCGGCCGCCGCACCGTCGAACGCCTCCTGGAGCGCGTCCCCGCCGAGCGCGTCGGCGTCAGCGTCCGCGACCCCCGCAAGGCCCGGGACCTCGCCGACCGAGGCGTCCGGGTCCGGCAGGGCAGCTTCGACGACCCGGCCTCCCTCGTCCATGCCTTCGAGGGGGCCGAGCGCCTGCTCCTGGTCTCCCTGGACCGCACGGGCGAGGAGTGCGTCACGGGCCATCGCCACGCCATCGACGCCGCCGTGAAGGCCGGCGCCGGCCGCGTCCTCTACACCAGCCAGATGGGCGCCGCCCACGACTCCCGCTTCCAGGCGTGCCGCGACCACGCCCGGACCGAGGACCTGCTGCGCGCCAGCGGCCTGCCCTGGACCGCGCTGCGCAACGGCTTCTACGCGGCCAGCGCGCTGCACTTCCTGGAGCCCGCCCGCTCCACGCGCGACATCGCGCTCCCGGCCGACGGCCCCGTCGCCTGGACCGGCCACGACGACCTCGCCGAGGCCACCGCCGCGCTCCTCACCGGGGACGTCCGCTTCGAAGGGCCCACCCCGCCCCTCACCGGGACGGCGGCGCTCGACTTCGACGCCGTCGCCACGATCGCCTCCCGGGCCACCGGACGGCCCTTCACCCGCACCGTCCTCCCCGACGACACCTTCCGCGAGCAGGCTCTGGCGCACAGCACCCCGGCCCCCGTCGCGGACCTGCTGCTGAGCATCTTCGCGGCGGCACGGAACGGGGAGTTCAGCGCCGTCGATCCGACGCTCGGCGAGCTGATAGGCCGCGAACCGGCGGGGTTCGAGGCGCTGTTGGAGCGTGCCTGGGCGGAGTAGCCTCCGCAGCGGTGCGCGCGGGGACCGGAGGGCGCCAGAGGACGCGGGAGGGCGCCGGAGGGCGCGGTCCCGGGAGCGTCGGCGCCCATGGGTGGCGTGGGCATCCCTCGGCGGCGTCGGCGCCAATGGGCGGCGAACTCGTCGGAATGGTGGGCGTCCTGCGGCTCGGAACGGCCCCGTAACGGTCTCTGGGGGCCGCTCGGACGGATGGCGGACCGGAGCCGTAAGAGGTTCCCTCCCCCGCCCGCGCCAAGGGCCGTAGAACCTCACTCCGCGCCTCGCCACACCCCGTCTGACCTGGCCTTTCGCCCTTCCCGGCCCTACCATCGAGCAGGGCCGAAAGGGGGGACCGGATGGACCGGACCGTACGTACTGTCGAGGATGTTCTCGCGCTTCTGGACGGGCTTTTCACCTCCGACTCCGCCTCGGGCGCCGAGGCAGGGGCCGTGGCGACGACCGGTGACGGCAAGGGCTTCTGGGACGGCTTCTACGGCGACCGGTCACGGCCCGTCCCGTTCTTCGCGGCGAAGCCGGACGAGAACCTGGCCGCCCACCTCGACCGCGGCCTCGTCGCGCCCGGCCGCGCCCTGGACCTGGGCTGCGGGCCCGGCCGCAACGCCCTGCACCTCGCGGCGCACGGTTTCGAGGTGGACGCGGTCGACCTCTCGCCGGTCGCCGTCGCCTGGGGCGAGGAACGGGCCGCCGAAGCCGGGGCCGACATCCGCTTCCTGTGCGGTGACGCCTTCACGCTGCCGGCCGACGTGTTAAGCGGGCCGTACGACCTGGTCGTCGACTCGGGGTGCTTCCACCACCTGCCGCCGCACCGCCGCGTCAGCTACCTGTCCCTCCTCGACCGCGTCCTCGCACCGGGCGGCCACCTCGCGCTCACCGCCTTCGCCGCCGGGGAGGCGGGCATGGGGTCCGAACTCCCCGACACGGACCTCTACCGCGAGCGCAGTCTGCGGGGCGGCCTCGCCTACACCCCGGCCTCGCTGCGCTGGATCTTCTCCGACCTGACCGAGATCGAACTACGCCGCATGCGGCAAGAACCGCCCGAATCCCCGTTGTTCGGCGTGCCATTCCTGTGGACGGCCCTGTTCCGCCGAGAGGCGGCGGCTACGTCGTAGGCGGGTGCGGTGGGGGCGCGGGGCGTGTGGGGGGTGGGGGGGGGGGGGGGGGGGGGGGGGGGGGGGGGGGGGGGGGGGGGGGGGGGGGGGGGAAGGCGGGGAACGTTGTCAGGCCGTCGCCTCCAGGATGCGGTCCAGCGTCCGGCGCCCCATCGCGCTCATCTGCGGGTTGCTCTCCGCGTAGTACCAGACGAGCCCCATCGCCTGCTCGAACGCCCACGCCTTGCCGCGTTCCCACTCCAACTCGTCGCAGCCCAGGGCCCGGCGGAGCACATCACGCGGCCCCGCCTGCAACAGGTGCCACGCCCCGACCAGATCCAGCGCCGGATCGGCCGGTCCGAAGCCGCCCGTGTCCAGTACCCCGCCGAGCCGGCCTCCCCCGACCAGCACATTGCCGGGGATCAGGTCCCCGTGGCTCATCACATCGGGCGCCTTACGCGGCAACTCCCGCAGCTCGCCCCACATCCGGCGCAGCCGGGGCACGTCGAGCAGCCCCTCGCTCTCCTCGAAGCACCGCGCCACCCACGCGTCGTGATCCGTGAGGACGCCGCCCCGGTTGTCCCCGTCGAAGACCCGGCCGCGCGTATCGGCGGCGCGCAGGGCCGTGATGAAGGCCGCCAGGTCCTCGGCGAACGCCCCCGACCCGCCCGGATCGGCCTCGAAGGCCACCACCCCCGGCAGCCACGTCTGCACCGCCCACGGCATGGGATACCCCGCCCCGGGCTCCCCCAGCGCCACGGGCTCCGGCACCGGGAACGGAGAGACCGCCGCCAACTCCGCGCTCGCGCGGGCCTCCCGCTCCAGCACGCGCTGCGCCTCGTCGGCCTCGACAAGGCGCAGTGGGAACCTCGCAGAAAGGCCCTCCCCGATCCGGAAGATGCCGTTCACCGTTCCGGTCGACGCGAGCGGCCGAATCCGCTCGCCACCCCACTGCGGGAACTGCTCCCGGACCAGGGCGGCGACGACATCGACGGTCAGCTCCACTTGGTCATCGTGCATCGCCACGCGCGCAGGCCCTTCGAAAGGTTGACAGCCAGGCGGCGACGGAACGATGACGCCGGCAGAACGGCCGGTTCTAGGCTGCCATGAGACTGGTCGTCGCCACGTTCAGGCGATCGAAGAACGTACCGACGGTCGGCGAACTGATGCCCGTACGGCGCAGTTCCAGCACCGCTTCCGCAGCCGTCTCCCGAACACCCCGCGCCGCACGGGCGATTCCCAGCATCTGGCGTCGCTGGTTCCAGACCCGGTAGTGCTCCCCGAGGGCGAACGGATCGAGGCAGCGCCTGAACCGGTTCGTCATCTCGATGTAGTCGAGTTCGATCAACTCGATCATATGCCCCAGGAGCCGCTGGATCTCGGCCAGATGCTCGCAGCTCGCCTCGGGCTTGTCCCGGTCGAGCTGCCCGACCTCCACCTTGACCTTCGCGAGGAGGGGGCGGATGGACATGACGAGCGGCGCGATCTCCTCGTCCAGGATGACGTCCGCGTCCGCGGGGGACAGCTTGCGCGTCATCCCGACCTCGTAACTCGGCCCGCTGCGCGTCAACGCGCTCACCAGGGTCGAACCGTCTCGCGACGACTGCGCGTGGGAGGCCACGCGGTAGCTCGGCCCGCTGTGGGTAAAAGCGGACCAAATCGAGTCGAGCGTCGACTTAGACACTGCCACCTCCACTTGCCACGTTCGGCGGAGCCCCCTGGGCCCCGCCGGGTTGAGCTGACTGCGCTCCCGCGCCTTGCTGCTGCGGGGGGATGTCGTAGACGGGTTCCAGGGCGATCTCCTTGGGCGCCGCACGGCCCCACTTGTCGATGATGGCAGGAGCCCCCGCCCCCGCCAGAACCGCGCCAAAAGCACTCAGAGGTCCGGAAATGGCCAGCACCCAGGCTACTCCGGCCCCCAGCCCCGTGCGCAGGATCTCGATGGTGAGCCAGATCTTGAACGTCACTCCGCCCGGTGCGTGCCAGGGCCAGATCTGCTCGCCCTGCAAATAGCGGAACATCGTCAACCCGGAGATGAACAGGCCGCCCAGCGCCCCGTACCCCAGCATGTCTGCCTGCTCCACCGTCACCCCTGCCACAACGCATCCGGATGGTACCCATCCTGACGTCCGATCAGCCCGGAACCGCATCCGACAGCCCGTATTCGGCCAACCGACCCTGGCGCCTACCGCCCTGTGGCGGGGCTCAGCGCCCCCACGGCAGCCCCCGCAGCACGACCCACCCCGCGAGCAGCGTCGCCCCCGACCAGAGCAGCGTCCTCGCGACCACGCCGAGCCCCGAGATCCGGGAAGCGGCCACCGTGCCGCCCGCCCGCCGCAGCGAGGCGGGCTCCGACCAGAGGTACGCCTGCGCCCCCGACCCCGTGAGCACGCACGCCACCAACCAGTACCCGGCATTCACAGTCCGCAGAGAACTCCGGAAGCAGGCGTCCACGAGCACGCCCAGGAACACCGCCAGCACCGCCCACTGGAGCAGGCCGGGCTCGATGAACCGCCAGTACAGCACCGGCACCAGCACGGAGAGCCCACCGAGGCCGGCCAGCGGGTCCACCGCATCGAAGGTCACGCCCTCGCCCGCCGGACCGAGTTCCGCCCGGGCCAGCGCGATGAACTCCTCCTCGACCCCGCCCCCCAGCTCCTCGAAGCGGTACGTCACCGCCTTGTCCCCCAACAGCCCCACGGACCACCGCGCCTGGACCTCCACCGGAGACACGTAGACCACATGCACGGTGTCCACCCGCCCGCCCCGCACATCGCCCCGGAACTCGTCCATCCCCACGTTCCGGGGACACACGGCGGACATCGCGCTCAGACACCCCAGGCAGAAGACCGCCAGGGCAACCACCCGCACGACCCGGTGCGGCCAACCGGCCGCTGCGCGTATCACGCTCTCACCGGGCCGCGCAGGGCTTGGAGCAGTCGCGCCAGCGCCGCTCGGGTGCGGGCCAGATCCTCCGGGCCCGAGGACGAGGACGCGAGCCAGAGGGCCGCCTCGTTCATCGCGCCGGACAACAGGTGGACCAGGGGCGCGACGGGCTGCGGGGCGATGATCCCCGCGTCGATCAAGGAGGACAGCGCGTCGGCGAGATGGCGCGCCGAGGCGGCCTCGTCCATCGCCCGCCACTCGCTCCACCCCAGCACCGCGGGCCCGTCCACCAGCATGACGCGCTGGATCTCCGGGTCCGTGGTCGCGGTCAGGAACTCCTGGCAGCCGGCGGTGAACTGGTCCCACGGGTCGTCATGGGCGTCGGCCGCCCCGGCCACCCGCCGGCCGACCTCCTGCTGCACCTCTTCCACGACCGCGCGGAACAGGTCCGCCTTGCCCGTGAAGTGGTGATACAGCGCCCCCTTGGTCACCCCGGCCGCCCCCACGATCTCCGCCAGGCCCACTGCCCCGTACCCGCCGGCCGAGAACAGGCGCCGCCCCTCCCGCAGCAACGCCTGCCTGGTCTGCTCCCGCTGCTGCGCCCGGATGCCGTCCTGTCGCATCGCACTCCTCATTGACATACCGAAGGTATGTGAATAGCGTCTTTCACATACTGATGGTATGCGAAAGGGTCCTGCCATGAAGCTGACCGGCTTCTATCCCGTGATCGGCACCGCGAAGCTGCGCGAGTCCCACGCCTTCTACACCCGCCTCCTCGGGTTCGAGACGACCTTCGAGGCCGACTGGTACGTCAGCCTCCGCCGCCCCGAAGCCCCCGGCTACGAACTCGCCCTCCTCGACCACACCCACCCCACGGTCCCCGCCGGCCACCGCGTCCCCGCGCAGGGCCTGCTCCTCAACTTCGAGGTGGAGGACGTGGACGCCGAATGGGACCGCCTCGTCACCGCCGAGGGCCTGCCCCCCGTCCTCGAACTGCGCAGCGAGGACTTCGGCCAGCGCCACTTCATCGTGTCCGACCCCAACGGCGTCCTGATCGACGTCATCACCCCGATCACCCCCACGGAGGAGTACCGCGACCAGTACGTCACCGGCTGACGGCCCCGGCGGTCACGCCGGGCGCAGGACCGCGAAGACGCCCCGGACCCCCTCGTCGTCCGGCGTACGCCACGGGCCCGAGACGTGGCCCGCCGCGCCCTCCGGGAGGGAGCCGGGGCGCAGGACGCGGTTGACGTGGAGGACGGGACCGTCCGTGAGGGCGAGGTCCGTGCCGTCGGGGCCGTCCGCGGCCCGGCCGGTGGCGGAGCCCAACGGACTGACCGTGCACGCGCGTTCGATGCTCGGGTCCGGGGTGTCGCTGACGCTCTGGGCCTGAGGCTCGGCGCGGCCGTCGAGCAGGGCGAGGAGCTGCGCCGTCAGGACCGGGTCGTGGAACCCGTCGTACACCCACCGCTTCCCCAGCACCCCGTGCTCGGTCGTCCCGACGAGCGCGTCCTGCGCCCCGTCGAGCGCGGCGCCCCGGTAGGTGAGCGGCACGAAGTACGCGGTCGGCTCCTCGCCCGAGGTGTCGGTGACCACCATGAACTCCATGCCCACCTCCCCCTGCGGATCGTCCAGCCGGAACCCGCCGGACCGGTCCAGCTCCGGACGCGGGGAACCCACGTACCAGGGGCGGGTCGGCAGCCACTCGGCAAGCAGTTCGAGCTTGGTCGGAGCCAGGGTGGTGCGATGGATGACAGACATACCGGAAGCTCTCCCACGAGTCGTACGAACGACGGATTCCTGTCCGGGCAGGTCCGGTCGCCGAACCCGCACGCCCCGACCCTATGACGGCCGGCCGGACGGGCGACACCCGCACAGCACGACACCGGCCCCCGGGGACGAGTCCCCGGGGGCCGGTGTCTTGGTACTGCCGGAATTCCGATCCGTCAGGATCAGAAGTCCATGTCACCGCCCGGCATGCCGCCCGGAGCGGCCGCGGCGGCCTTCTCCGGCTTGTCGGCGATGACGGCCTCGGTGGTGAGGAACAGCGCGGCGATCGACGCGGCGTTCTGCAGCGCGGAGCGCGTGACCTTCGCCGGGTCGAGGATGCCCTCGGCGATCATGTCGACGTACTCGCCGGTCGCGGCGTTCAGGCCGTGGCCGACGGCCAGGTTGCGGACCTTCTCCACGACGACGCCACCCTCGAGACCACCGTTGACGGCGATCTGCTTGAGCGGGGCCTCCAGGGCGAGCTTCACGGCGTTGGCGCCGGTCGCCTCGTCACCCTCGAGCTCCAGCTTCTCGAAGACGGCCGAGGCCTGGAGCAGAGCCACGCCACCACCGGCGACGATGCCCTCCTCGACGGCGGCCTTGGCGTTGCGCACCGCGTCCTCGATGCGGTGCTTGCGCTCCTTGAGCTCGACCTCGGTGGCGGCACCGGCCTTGATGACGGCCACGCCGCCGGCCAGCTTCGCCAGACGCTCCTGGAGCTTCTCGCGGTCGTAGTCCGAGTCGGAGTTCTCGATCTCGGCACGGATCTGGTTGACGCGGCCCTGGACCTGGTCGCTGTCACCGGCGCCGTCGACGATCGTCGTCTCGTCCTTGGTGATGACGACCTTGCGGGCGCGGCCGAGCAGGTCGAGACCGGCGTTCTCCAGCTTGAGGCCGACCTCCTCGGAGATGACGGTGCCGCCCGTGAGGATGGCGATGTCGCCGAGCATGGCCTTGCGGCGGTCGCCGAAGCCCGGGGCCTTGACGGCGACGGACTTGAAGGTGCCGCGGATCTTGTTGACGACCAGGGTCGACAGGGCCTCGCCCTCGACGTCCTCGGCGATGATCAGCAGCGGCTTGCCGGACTGCATGACCTTCTCCAGCAGCGGAAGGAGGTCCTTCACGTTGCTGACCTTGGAGTTGACGATCAGGATGTACGGGTCGTCCAGGGACGACTCCATGCGCTCCATGTCGGTGGCGAAGTACGCCGAGATGTAGCCCTTGTCGAAGCGCATACCCTCGGTGAGCTCCAGCTCCAGACCGAAGGTCTGGGACTCCTCGACGGTGATGACGCCTTCCTTGCCGACCTTGTCCATGGCCTCGGCGATCAGCTCGCCGATCTGGGTGTCGGCGGCGGAGATGGAGGCGGTCGAAGCGATCTGCTCCTTGGTCTCCACGTCCTTGGCCTGCTCCAGGAGGGCGGCGGAGACGGCCTCGACGGCCTTCTCGATGCCCCGCTTGAGAGCCATCGGGTTCGCACCCGCGGCCACGTTGCGCAGACCCTCGCGGACGAGCGCCTGAGCGAGAACGGTGGCGGTGGTCGTACCGTCGCCGGCGACGTCGTCCGTCTTCTTGGCGACCTCCTTGACCAGCTCCGCACCGATCTTCTCGTACGGGTCCTCCAGCTCGATCTCCTTGGCGATGGACACACCATCGTTGGTGATCGTGGGGGCGCCCCACTTCTTCTCGAGGACGACGTTGCGACCCTTGGGGCCAAGGGTGACCTTGACGGCGTCGGCGAGCTGGTTCATGCCGCGCTCGAGACCGCGCCGGGCCTCCTCGTCGAACGCGATGATCTTGGCCATGTGAAGTGGTCCTCCCGGACAGGGGTGGATTGCTCCGGACCGAGTGGCGCCCGCGACGGACGGCCTGCGTGCCGGGCGGTTCCTTCCCCGCCCCGCGTGCGGGCCTCACCGGCCCGGTCCAAAATTCTGTCACTCTCACCTGGAGAGTGCTAAGCCCAATGATTAGCACTCGACCCCCGAGAGTGCAAGCGCCTCCGGCCGGAGTGTGGACAGCTCGCCCCCTCCAGCCCGCTCACGCCGGCCCACCCCATCCCCTCGCGCGCGCGGGCGCGCGGGCACGCGCGAAGGGTCCGTACCGTCGCGGTACGGACCCTTCACAGGTGCGTGCGTCGTGGCCGACGTGTCGTGCCGGGCTCAGCCGACGGCGAGCTTGACCATGTCCGCCTGCGGCCCCTTCTGGCCCTGCGAGATCTCGAACTCGACTCGCTGACCCTCTTCAAGGGTGCGGTAGCCGTCCATCTGGATCGCGCTGTAGTGGACGAATACATCCGCACCACCGTCGACCGCGATGAAGCCGTATCCCTTCTCCGCGTTGAACCACTTGACGGTGCCCTGAGCCATGCCTAACTCCCCTATTACGTGTGTGCGCCGGAACGCGCCGACCGCGGCTGAATGTATCTGCCCAACTGCCCTCTGCAACAGGTCAATCGGACGACAATTCTGCGCAGCACCGAACGCCCGAATATGGGGAATTGGCGAAATTGCGGGGCAAGTCGGGCCAGGCAAAGGTGACTTATGGCGCAAGAGGTTCAGGCACTTTGGCTGCTTCTGGTCGTGCGGCGGCGCATTCTCATATGCGGGGGGCACGGGCAGCGGAGGGGACTTCCCACACTCTACCCCGCTCAACCATGCAGAATTGCCCCCTCCGCTTCTCTCGCGGAGGGGGCAATTGACGTGACACTGCGCAGCCGGAGCCGGACCGGAGCCAGGGCTGGCGCCAGGGCCGGAGCCGGGGCGGCCGGCCCGGGGGTCAGCAGCCGCCGGCGACGGCGGGGATGATCGAGATGTTGGCGCCGTCCGGGGTGGCCGCTTCCAGGCCGCCCTCGAAGCGGACGTCGTCGTCGTTCACGTACACGTTGACGAACCGGCGGAGGTTGCCCTGGTCGTCCAGGACGCGGGCGCCGATGCCGGGGTGGTTCTGCTCCAGCGAGGCGATGACCTCGGAGACGGTCGCGCCCTCGGCCGGGACCTCGGCCTGGCCGCCCGTGTAGGTGCGGAGGATGGTGGGGATACGGACCTTGACGCTCATGGCGGGTGCCTTCCTGAAGTCTCGGGTGGTCAGCTGGTGGCGAGGCCGGCGGCGCGGAAGGCGTCGAGGCTCGGGCGGATGGTGGCGGTCGCCTGCGAGGTGTCGGCCACCGCGTCCAGCGTCTTGAGGCCGTCACCGGTGTTCAGGACGACGGTGGTGAGCGCCGGGTCGAGCAGACCGGCCTCGATCAGCTTCTTCGTGACGCCGACCGTCACCCCGCCCGCCGTCTCGGCGAAGATGCCCTCGGTGCGGGCCAGCAGCTTGATGGCGTCCACGACCTGCTCGTCGTTCACGTCCTCCACCGCACCGCCCGTGCGGCGGGCGATGTCCAGGACGTACGGGCCGTCGGCCGGGTTGCCGATCGCCAGGGACTTGGCGATGGTGTTCGGCTTCTGCGGGCGCACCACGTCGTGACCGGCCTTGAACGCCGTGGAGACCGGGGAGCAGCCCTCGGCCTGGGCGCCGAAGATCTTGTACGGCTTGTCCTCGACCAGCCCGAGCTTGATCAGCTCCTGGAGGCCCTTGTCGATCTTCGTGAGCTGCGAGCCGGAGGCGATCGGGATGACGATCTGGTCGGGCAGCCGCCAGCCGAGCTGCTCGCAGATCTCGTACGCCAGCGTCTTGGAGCCCTCGCCGTAGTACGGGCGCAGGTTCACGTTGACGAAGCCCCAGCCCTCGCCCAGCGGGTCGCCGATCAGCTCGGAGCAGAAGCGGTTGACGTCGTCGTAGTTGCCCTCGATGCCGACCAGCTCACCGCCGTACACCGCGGCCATGACGACCTTGCCCTGCTCCAGGTCGTGCGGGATGAACACGCAGGAGCGCAGTCCGGCCCGGGAGGCGGCGGCGCCGACCGCGCCGGCGAGGTTGCCGGTGGAGGAGCAGGAGAGCGTGGTGAAGCCGAAGGCGCGGGCGGCCTCGACGGCGATCGCGACGACGCGGTCCTTGAAGGAGTGCGTCGGGTTGCCCGAGTCGTCCTTGACGTACAGGCCACCGGTGACGCCCAGCTCGCGGGCGAGGTTGTCGGCCTTGACCAGCTTGGTGAAGCCGGGGTTGAGATTGGGCTTGTCCGCGACATCGGCGGGCACCGGCAGCAGCGGCGCGTAACGCCAGATGTTGTTCGGGCCGGCCTCGATGCGCTTCTTCAGCTCCTCGGGCGAGCCGCTCGGCAGGTCGTACGCCACTTCGAGCGGCCCGAAACAGGACGCACAGGCGAAGATGGGGCCGAGGGCGAACCTCTCACCGCATTCGCGGCACGAAAGCGCTGCGGCGGGACCGAGGTCGACGGTGGATTCGGCAGATGCTGCGACAGTCTCAACAGCCATGATGGCGAGGCCCTTTCTCCTCATCTTCCTCACGGCGCGTTTCGCCGCGAGACGGAATTGGCACCTTCCCCACCGGACCTCGCGGTCGGCAGGAGGGTTGCCGGGACTTCAACGGGCCGTTCCCTCTGTCCCTCTGGATGAGCGCTGTGGCACCGGATCACACAGGATCCGAGCGTTTGTCGGCGGATCGACCCCGGCATGCGATGGTCGTCCGCGTTGTTCAAGACTGTAACCGAAGGAGCGGACGGTTGAGATAGTCGTCCATACCGCGAGATGGATCACATACAGGGAGTACCGACCGTGCTCGAAGAGGTCGAACGCTGGCTGACCAGGCGTTCCTGGTCGGCCGCCGACCACCCGCCGGCGAGTGCGCAGGCCGCCGCGTGCGGTGCGCAGGGCACGGGCGTGAGCGTCGTCCTGCCCGCGCTGAACGAGGCGGCGACCGTCGGCGACATCGTCGCGACGATCCGGCGCGAGCTGATGGAGAAGGTCCGGCTGGTGGACGAACTGGTGGTGATCGACTCCGGTTCCACGGACGCCACCGCCGAGGTCGCGCGCCGGGCGGGCGCCCGCGTGGTCCACCGGGACGCGATCCTGCCCCGCGTGCCGGCCGTCCCCGGCAAGGGCGAGGTGCTGTGGCGCTCGCTCCTGGTCACCGGCGGCGACATCGTGTGCTTCATCGACGCCGACCTGCGGGACTTCTCGGCGGACTTCGTCTCCGGGATCGTCGCCCCGCTGCTCGCCGACCCCGAGGTGCAGTTCGTCAAGGCGATGTACGACCGCCCGCTCGGCGACGCCGACGGCCAGGGCGGCCGCGTCACCGAGCTGGTCGCCCGGCCCCTGCTGAACCTGCACTGGCCGCTGCTCGCGGGCTTCGTCCAGCCGCTGGGCGGCGAGTACGCGGTCCGCCGCTCGCTGCTGGAACGGCTGCCCTTCCCGGTCGGGTACGGGGTCGAGCTGGGCCTGCTCGTGGACGCGCTGCACACCGTGGGCCTGGACGCGCTCGCCCAGGTGGACGTCGGCCGCCGCGTCCACCGGCACCAGGACGGGCAGGCCCTGGGCCGGATGGCCGCCGCCATCTACCGCACCGCGCAGGTACGGCTCTCGCGGGGCCATCTGGTCCGCCCCTCGCTCACCCAGTTCGAGCGCGGGCCGCACGGATTCGTGCCGCACACCTACCCCGTGGACACGCAGGAGAGGCCGCCGATGCGGGAGATCGAGGAGTACATCGCCCGCCGCGCGGCGTGATCACGACCCCGCTCCGTCCGACTTCGCACGTTTGGACGGTTGAGGTTCGGGCTAGATTCCGGCCATGGTCTCCGAGCACGCCCCCCACCAGCCCGCTGCCCAGGTCCTCGTCGCGTCCAACCGCGGCCCGGTGTCGTACGCACTGCGCGAGGACGGCTCACTCGAAGCGAAACGGGGCGGAGGCGGACTCGTCTCCGGCCTCAGCGCCGTCGACGACAAGATGTGGGTCTGCGCGGCCCTCGGCAACGGCGACCGCGAGGCGGTGCGGCGCGGAGTCGGCGAACCGGGCGTCCGCATGCTGGACATCGACGCCGGGACGCACGCCGACGCGTACAACGGCATCGCCAACTCCGTGCTCTGGTTCGTCCACCACATGCTGTACCAGACGCCCGTCGAGCCCGTCTTCGACGCGGAGTTCCGCAGGCAGTGGGCCTCCTACGAGGCATACAACCGGGCCTTCGCCGAAGCGCTCGCCGAGGAGGCGGGCGAGGGCGCGGCCGTCCTGGTGCAGGACTACCACCTCTCGCTGGTCCCCGGCATGCTCCGCGAACTCCGCCCCGACCTGCGCATCGGCCACTTCTCGCACACCCCGTGGGCCCCCGTCGACTACTTCCGGCTGCTCCCCGACGACATCGCCGAACAACTGCTGCGCGGCATCCTCGGCGCCGACCGCGCCGCCTTCCTGACCCGCCGCTGGTCGGACGCCTTCATCGGCTGCTGCACGGAGATCCTGGGCGGCACCGGACGCACCCGCATCGGCGTGCACGGCCTGGGCGCCGACGCCGGATTCCTGCGCCGCCGCGCGCACGAGGCGGACGTGGACGAGCGGATGGAGTCGCTGCGCGCCCAGATCGGACCGGACCGGCGCACCATCGTCCGGGTGGACCGCACGGAGCTGTCCAAGAACATCGTCCGCGGCCTGCACGCCTACCGCGCCCTGCTCGACGAGCACCCCGAGTGGCGCGAACGCGTCGTGCACGTCGCGTTCGCCTACCCCTCGCGGCAGGACCTCGCGGTCTACCGGGAGTACACCGCGGAGGTCCAGCAGGTCGCCGACGCGATCAACAAGACGTACGGCACGGCGGACTGGACCCCGGTCGTCCTGCACGTCAAGGACGACTTCGCCCGCTCGCTCGCCGCGTACCGGCTGGCCGACGTGGCGCTGGTCAACCCGATCCGGGACGGCATGAACCTGGTCGCCAAGGAGGTCCCGGTCGTCTCCGACGAGGGCTGCGCCCTGGTCCTCTCCCGCGAGGCCGGCGCCTACGAGGAGCTGGGCGAGCACGCCTTCACGGTCAACCCGTACGACGTCACGGCCACGGCGACCGCGCTCCACGAGGCGCTGACGCTGCCGGACGACGTACGCGCGGCCCGCTCGGAGCGCCTGGCCGAGGCGGCGACGGCGCTCCCGCCGCAGCAGTGGTTCCTGGACCAGCTGGAGGCGCTGCGGCGGGACTAGGGGGCGGGTGAGCGGCGGTCGCCGGTCACTCCCACGGTGCCGGGGCGGCCTCCGGGGCGGCGTCCGGGTCGGTCGCGTGCAGCGAGAAGACCGGGTGGTCCCACAACTCCGGCGGTGAAGGCTCGCCCGGCAGCGGGCCGAGCGCGTCGCTGTGGCCCCCGGGGCCCGAGCAGAGGACGAACGGCCCGGTGCGCGGGTCCATCAGGGCCGCGAGATGCGGATCGGCGTGGTGCAGCCACCAGTTGGACAGGCCCAGGCTCACGTCCTGCCGCAGGTATTCGAAGGCGCGCCAGAGGGTGGTGATCCGGACGATGGCCTCCGGGTGCCTCCACCACTCCGGGCACCAGGCCAGGTGCTCCCCGTCCACCCGCCTCCACACCACCTGGGACAGGTACTCGTCGTAGAAGGCGTCCAGCGACGTGAAGACCAGATCGGTGTCGTCATCGGCCTCCATCGGCTTGGGCGCCCCCAGGATCGAAGCGGCCTCGCTCCGGTCGGCGGCCTCGTCCTCGTCACCCTGCTGCTGCGGCATCTACCGCTCCTTCCCGTTCGTCGTCACGCCGGTGGTCAGGCCACCGGCAGTCCGTAGCGATGGCGCACGCCACGCGCCTCGGCGGCCCGTCCGCAGGCCTCCAGCGTCTGCGCCCAGCGGGTCGCCACCGAGGTCAGTTGCGGGTCCGTCACCGGCTGGCGCGCCGCCGTCCGGGCCCGGTGCTCCACGGCCTCCGCGAACAGGGGGAGCGACCGCAGCAGGTCCGGCACGCCGCCGGGCGCCGCCACAACCTCGGCCAGCTCCAGCAGGTGCACGGCCAGCAGGAGCCGGGTGTCCGCGTCGTCCCGGGCCACCGGGCGCAGCAGGGCGACGGCCCGTTCCCGCAGCGGCACCGAGTCGCCGCCCAGCCCGGTGCGCTCCCGCACCCAGGCCATGCCGCCAAGCCCCGCCACGTACGCCAAACGCTCCTGCTCGGGTGCCGCGCGCCAGCGCCGCTCGTACCGCTCCAGCGCCTCACCGGCGACCGCCAGTGCCTCTTCGTGCCGCGCGTGCTCCAGCAGCGCCAGGGCCAGGTCGTGCAGCGCCTCGGCGGTTCTGACCTCGCTCATGGCGGCGGACCGGCCGTCGGGTCCGCTCAGGGCCGCGAGCCTCTGTTCGTGGGCGCGCAGCACATCCACCCGCTGCTCGTAGGCGGCCCGTTCCTCGTCGGGGCGGCCGGCGGCGCGGTAGAACGTGGCGGCCATCGACAGGTCGTCGGCCAGGTCGATCGCGTGGCCCACCGGGTTGGCCCCGTGGAGCAGCCGGCCGTGGCCGAGCGCCTCCTCGATCGCCTCCAGCGCCTCGTCCACCCGGCCCAGCTCGTGCAGCGTCCACGCCCGGTTGCTGAACGGCAGGCGCAGGCGCCGCGCCCGCACCAGCGCGGGGCTGCCGGCCAGCGTGGCGTAGAGCCGGATCGCCTCGTCCTGCATCCGCAGGGCCTCCTCCCCCGATTGCTCGGTGGCCAGGTTCACCAGGCACAGCGCCAGGGCGTCGTTGTACGTGTCCGGGTTGTCGGCCGCCTGCAGCCTGCGCAGGGCGACCGCCTCCTCCAGGGCTGCCCGCATGCCCTCGGGGTTGGCACCTTCGCGCCAGTAGTGCCAGGAGAGGCTGTTCAGCGTGCGGGCCAGGCTGTCCGCGTGGGCATCCGGGTTCTCCGCGGCGAGCCCGCGCTCGATGACCAGGGCCCGTTGCACGAGGGCCCGGCCCTCGTCGGCCTGCCCGACAGCCGTGCGGCAGGTGGCGAGGGTGCGCAGGGACGAGGCGTAGGGGCCCGCCGCCGAGGGATCGTGCCGGGCCAGCTCCTCGCGCAGGGCGGCCGACTCCTCCGCTGCGGCCACCGCTTCGGGTACGCGCCCCATCTCCTCGTAGGCGACGGCCAGTGAGTTCAGGGCCCTGGCCAGCAGGGCGGGGTCCGCCTCGGTGCCGTCGCGCTCCAGCCCCCGGCACAGCCGTACGGCCTCCTCGACGAGCGCGAGCGCCGCGTGCCAGTCGCCCACGTCCCACTGGTAGACGGACAGCCGGATCACCGCGCCCGCGAGCAGGCGTTGCTGGGCGGGCGCCCCGCCGGACGCCAGTTCACGCCGGACCGCCACCGACTTCTCCATGGCCGCCACGGCCGGGCGCGAGTCACCCAGCCCGGCCCGGCGCTTGGCCCACTCGGCCAGGGCCCAGGCGAGCTTGTCCTGGTCGGCCTCCCCTTCCCCGGTGTCGTCGTACTGCTCGACCAGCCGTTCGGTGAGCCGGGCCGCGAACCGGGTGAGCGCGTCGGACGCCTCCGGCAGGGCCGCTGCCGCGTCCCGCAGCACCTCGGCGGTGAACGGCTGCCGGTCCAGCAGCGTGCCCAGCCGGTCCAGGACGACGTCCCGCTGGCGGATGCGGCCGGCGTTCGCGTGCGCCACGACGGCCCTGGTGAGCACCGTCAGCGCCTGCACCTGCTGGGCGGGGGTGGCGTCCGCCATCAGCGCCGGGAGCAGCCTGGGGACCTCCTCCACCATCAGCGACGCCTGGTGCTCCGCGACCCGGTCGGGTTGCAGCGTCCCCCAGTAGCTGTCCCCGCTGCCGGGGTAGAGCCGGCCGATCGCGTCGGCCAGCTCCCACTCCCGGTCCCGGCCGATCGCCGGAATCCTGGCGACGACCGCCATCGCCTCGTCCTCGTCGGCGGCCCCGCACAGGGTCGCGGCGGCGACGACCCGGCGCATGAGCGGCATCGCCGGCGGCCGTCCGCCCCCGGCCGCCAGGGTGCGCTCCCAGTACCGCTCCTCGTGCCGCAGCAGCGTCATCTCGACGGCCTCGCCGGGGACCACGTCGAGCGGGGCGGGCCCCCGCTGGAGCAGGGCGACCAGGGCCTCCATCTGGACGTTGAGCGCGGTGGCGTAACGGCGCCCGGACATGTCGGCCGGTACGGGCGTGCTCGCGGCGAGCGCGGTCCAGTCGCAGTCCGTGTACCCCTCGATGCGCCCCAGGTGCTCCGCGAGTCCGCGCAGCGCGGCGCCGAAGGCGGCCCGGCGCGAGTCGGAGGTGACGTCCAGCGGGCCGAGTTCGGTGGCCGGGGCGTCGGCGAGGAGGTCGTGCGTGGCGGCGTCCGCGTCGTAGGGGTCGCGCTGCCAGCCGCCGGAGGAGCGGGCGACGAGCAGCACCCGGACGGGGTGCCCGGCACCGGCCGCCGCGCGGGCCGCGTCGATGAGCCGCCGAATCCAGCGGGGCCGGGTCTCCGCGTAGTCGACGACGAGGAGCAGGGCGCGCAGGCAGCCGCCGAGGGCGTCCAGAGCGGCGCCCTGCGGGTGGTCGGAGCGCGGGTCGGGGTGGCGGGGCGGCAGGTGCTCGTCGGTGAGATCGCTGCGGAGCAGTCCGGCGACCCAGCCGGGCTCCTTGCGTACGGCCGCGACGAGCCGGCGCACGATCCGGCTCTTGCCCTGCCCGCCGGGCCCGGTGAGCACCCGGACCTCCAGTCCCCGGGAGGCGGCGCCGGGCGTGCCGAGGCACCACTCCCGCAGGCTCTCCCACTCCGTGAGCCGCCCCCGGAAGGGAGTGGCCTCCACCTCGGCGCGCAGCAGCATCGCCGGGGAGCGCAGGTCGCGTTCGGGGGCGGCCGGACTCAGCAGCGGGACGAGTTCGGCGGGTTCGGCGACCGGATCGCCCCAGCCGGGCGGGGCGGCGGTGCGCAGCGCGGCGCGGAAGCCCTCGTCGGCGAGCAGTTCGCTGCTGCGGGTCGCGACGAGCCTGCTGCCGGCCGCCGCGTCGCGGTCCGCGGTGACCACGCCGAGCAGCAGGTCCCCGCTGAACACGGGGGCGCCGGACATGCCGGCCCAGACCCGGGCGGCCTCGTCCCAGGCGGGGACCGGGTCGCGGCTCAGCAGCTCCCAGCGGCGGGCGGCGGCGCCGGTGCCGGGGTGGATGTGCCCGGCGAACTGCTCCTCCGCGCGCAGGGGCGCTTCGCCGTCGCGCTTCACGCGCTGACCGCGGGGGTAGCCGTACGAGACGACGGGGTGGCGGGCGGCCCGGGTGACGAGGTCGCCCCAGCGCTGGGGCTCGGCGTCCGGGGTGCGCGGCGCCCCGGGACCGGTCACCGCGAGGAGCGCGGCGTCCACGGCGCCGCCCGCGCCGTCGTACCGGAGCCAGAGGGTCCGGGCGGGCCGGGGGCCGGGGGCACCGTCGGCGGGGAAGGTGACGGTGGACGTGAGCGGTGCGCCGTCCCCGGTGCGCAGGAGGTGGGCGGCGGTGAGGACGAGGCCGGGGGCGATCAGGTAGCCGGTACCGAAGGAGCCGGAGCCCTGTCCGCCCCCGCCCCGTACCTGCACCACGCGTTCGAACTTCACCGCCGCCCCCACCGCGTTCCGCTCGGTCAGTCGTCGCTGTCGCCGATCTCCAGGTCGCCGCCGCTGCCGGAGACGGGGTGCAGGGTGAGCTGGATGCGGTGGGTGGTGCTGTGGGCGCGCTCCCGCTTGGCGTCGGCGCCGACCACGCCGAAGCGGAGGGAGCCGCCGCCGCTGCCGGTGCGGGTCAGCTGGACGGCGAGTTCGACGGTGACCTCACCGACCCGGAACCTGACGTCCGAGTGCTGGGCGTCCCGCTGGGCGGCGGCCAGCTGGCGCCGTAACAGCCGTACCGCGTCCGTCAGATCGAGCCCGTCGTCCGCACTGCCGCTCATGCCGCCCCCCGCTGCCGCGTGACCCAGAGTCGCAACAGGATGCCACAGGCATACCGGTAAGCGAAGGCGGCACGAGGCCCGATCAGCCTGTGTGCGCGGCGAGTTGGCGGGCCAGGTCGTGCAGCTGGTCCACGACGGCGCCGGGGCCCGGCAGGGTGAGGTCGGCGCGGGCGGCCAGTTCGGGGACCTCGGTGCCGCTGCAGATGAGCAGACCGGGTACCGGGTTCGCCTCGTCCTCCCGCAGCCGCTCGACGGCCGCGTACGCGGCGAGGTCGCCCAGGTCGTCGCCCGCGTAGACGACGGACGCGGCGCCGATCTCGTGTACGTATCCGGTGAGCGCGACGCCCTTGTCCATGCCGGGCGGGCGCAGTTCCAGGACGAGGCGGCCCGGTTCGACGATCAGCCCGTGCGCGGCGGCCAGCTCGCCGAGGGGCCCGCGCAGTGCCTCGAACGCCGCCTGCGGGTCGGCCGCGCGGCGGGTGTGGACGGCGAGGGCGTGGCCCTTGTCCTCGGTCCAGATCTCCTCCCTGAGCCCGGACCCGTCGAGTACGGCGGGGAGTCCGGCGCGCACGGCGGCGATGCCGGGGTGCGGGTCGGGGGCGCGGACCTCGCCGGTGGCCGCGTCCCACCGTTCGGCGCCGTAGTGCCCGAGGACGACGAGGTGGTCGAGGCCGGCGACCCCGGCGAAGCCGCCGTACCGCACGGCGACGTCGGCCGGACGGCCGGTGATCACGGCCACCGCACCGACCCGGGGCGCGAGCGCGGCCAGGGCCTCGACGGCGCCGGGGTGGGCCCGCGCCTGCTCCGGGTCCGGCACGATGTCCGCCAGCGTGCCGTCGAAGTCGAGCGCGACGAGGGCCTTCTCGGGCCGCGCGAGAACGGCCTCCAGGCCACGGAGTCCGGCGGGGGTCGTGGGGCGGTACGGATGGCTACCCATGCGTCCGAGCGTAGCGGGGCGCGCCGGCTCAGCGGCGGTTGCGGCGGGCCTCGCGCACACGGCGGAGGCGGTTCACCGTGACCGGGTCCTCCTCCAGGGCCCGCCGGTCGTCCAGCAGCGCGTTGAGCAGCTGGTAGTAGCGCGTGGGCGACAGCCCTAGCCGCTCCCGGATCGCCCGCTCCTTCGCCCCCGGGCCCGCCCACGACTGCCGCTCCACCGCCAGGACCGCGCGGTCGCGGTCGGACAGCGGGGCGGGCTCGTCGGGGTCGGTGGGGCCGTTCGGGGGCTGGGCGGTCATATCAGCCAATATATGGCGCGGCCTGACCCGCCTACTCCGCCGCCTCCGCCGCCGTCGCGTCGCGGGCGATCCGCCCGAGCACCGCCTCCGGGCTGGCCCCCGGCTCCACGGCCGTGCCGATGTTCTCCTTGATGGACTCGCTCGCCTTCGCCCAGGACGTCTTGCCGAAGGGGTAGAACTCGGCCTGCGAGAGCGCGGCGAGGAACGGGCGCAGCGCCTTGTACTGCGGGTCGTCCTCCATCGCGGCGGACGCGCTGTCGGTGACCGGCAGCATGTCGTACATGTCGGCGAACTGGATGATGTTCTTGTCGGTGAAGAGGAAGTCGAAGAACTCGCCTATCTCCTTCCGGTGGTCGTTCTGCTTGAAGCCCATGATCCAGTCGGCGACGCCCATCGGCCGGTTGCTGGGGCCGTCGAGGCCGGGCAGCGGAACCATGCCGACCTCGACGCCCCGCTGCCCGGCCTCCTCCATCAGCGTGGGGTGGCCGTTGAGCATGCCGACCTGGCCCTTGGTGAACGCCTCGAAGGCGGCCGCGCGGTTGAGCTTGCCGGGGGCGACCGGGCCGACGAGGCGCTTGTCGACGAGGTGGGACTTCAGCCAGGTGAACGTCGTGATGTTCTCCTGGGAGTCGATGTCGTACGAGCCGGCGTCATCGGTGTAGCCGCCGTCCCCGCTGAGCATCCACATCAGCGTCTCGGCCTGGGACTCCTCGGGCCCGAGGGGCAGCGCGAGGGGGTACTTCACACCGGCCTGCTCCAGCGCGGCCGCGTCGGCGGCGATGTCGTTCCAGGTGCGGGGCGCGTCGAGGCCGGCCTGGCTGAAGATCTTCTTGTTGTAGAAGAGCAGCCGGGTGCTGGCGACGAAGGGCAGCCCGTACTGGATGCGGTTGACCCGTCCGGCGTCGGTGAGCTTCGGCAGGAAGTTGGCCTGGGTGGGGATGCTGAGCATCTCGTTGGCGGAGTAGAGCTTCCCGGCCTTGGCGTAGTCCGCGTAGGCGCCAATCTGGGCGATGTCGGGGGCCTTGCCGTCCTTGACCATCTTGGCGACCTCGCGGTCGATGTCGGTCCAGGGCAGCACGGTCACCTCGACCTTGATGCCGGGGTGGGACGCCTCGAAGCCGCGCGCGATGCCGTCCCAGTACGTGTCGGACTTGTTGGCGTCACTCGTGCCGTAGTCGGCCGCGACCAGCTTCAGCGTGACGTCCCCGGAGCCGCCGCCGCCTCCGCAGCCGGACAGTGTCGCCGTCATGCCCAGTGCGGCGACCGCCGCCGTCAGTCCCAAGTAACGCCGCTGCACAGCTGAGTCCGTTCTCGTCGTCCTGCTTCGTCCACCGCTCCCAGGTCCACTGGGGACACTTCGGGTGAGCTGCGATCTTTCCCGCCGATGACGCAGAGGTCTACACCACGGAGGTATCGCTTCCACAACGTCGCAGCATTGCACGGGCCGTGCGGCGCCTGCTAAGTAGGTCTCGCCGTACGGGCCTTATTGGTCCAGACCTTTAACCGACGGCGCGTCAACTTCCCACCGTCCTCAGCCTCGCCCGGTCCAGCCGCAAGGAGTCGTTCCGCATGTCGCGTACCGCATCTGAAATCGCCACCCAGCCCGGCTGCTGGCGGCGCGCCGCCGAGGCGGGCGCGCGGTTCGGCGGACTGCCGAGGCCCGGCGAGCGCGTCGCGGTCACCGGCTGCGGCACCTCGTGGTTCATGGCCATCGCCTACGCGGCCCTGCGGGAGGCGGCCGGACAGGGCGAGACGGACGCGTACGCCTCGTCGGAGTTCCCGGTGGACCGCCCCTACGACCGGGTGGTCGCGATCACCCGCTCGGGTACGACGAGCGAGGTGCTGGCGCTCCTGGCCGGGCTGCGCGGGCGCACGGCCACGGTCGCGCTGACCGGCGACCCGGGGACGCCGGTCATGGAGGCGGCCGACACGGTGGCCGTGCTGGACTGGGCGGACGAGGAGTCCGTGGTGCAGACCCGGTTCGCCACCACCGCGCTCGCCTTCCTGCGGGCGGGCCTGGAGGCGGCCGGTCCCCTTCCGGCGGGCGTGAAGACGGTCGCCGAGGCGGCGGTGGACGCGGAGCTGGCGGTGACCGAGCCGCTGGACGAGGCGGTGCTCGCGGCCGAGCAGTGGACGTTCCTGGGGCGCGGCTGGACCTACGGGCTGGCCCAGGAGGCCGGGCTGAAGATGCGCGAGGCGGCGGGCGCCTGGACCGAGGCGTACCCGGCGATGGAGTACCGCCACGGCCCCATCGCGATCACCGGGCCGAACCGGGTCGCCTGGGTCTTCGGCGCGCTGCCGGAGGGGCTGGCCGGCGAGGTGGCGGCGGTCGGCGGCACGCTCGTCGCGCACCGCACGGCGGACCCGATGGCCGACCTGATCCGGGCGCAGCGGCTCGCGGTGGCGCTGGCCGAGGCGAAGGGGTACGACCCGGACCACCCCCGCAACCTCTCGCGCAGCGTGATCCTGCCGGGGTGAGCGCGCTTCCGCGGGGCGCGCGTGATCACACCCGGCGGCGGGCATGCTTCCGGACGGGCCCGGCGCACCCGGCCCGCCCGGGGGCCTTCTCGACAAACCGGGCCGTTCCCCGTAACCGGTACCGGGGATTTTGTATGGATGCGCAACAAACAGCGATAGTGGACTAGACCTTTTGGGGTCGCTCGGGCGAAACTGTTCCACGTGAAACACGTCATCGCCCTCGATGTGGGCGGCACCGGAATGAAGGCCGCACTGGTCGGGGCCGATGGTGCCCTGCTCTACGAGACACGCCGCGCGACCGGCAGAGAGCGCGGTCCCGACGCCGTCGTGGAGTCGATCCTCGGCTTCGCCGCCGACCTGCGCGCGTATGGCGAGGAGCACTTCGGCGAGAGCGCCCTCGCGGCCGGCGTCGCCGTGCCCGGCATCGTGGACGCCGCGCAGGGCATCGCCGTCTACGCCGCCAACCTGGGCTGGCGCGACGTACCCATGCGCCGGCTGCTGGGCGAACGGCTCGGCGGGGTGCCCGTGGCCCTCGGCCACGACGTCCGCACCGGAGGGCTCGCCGAGGGCCGCATCGGGGCCGGCCGGGGCGCCGACCGCTTCCTGTTCATCCCGCTCGGTACCGGCATCGCCGGGGCCATCGGCATCGCCGGGGCCATCGAGGAGGGTGCCCACGGCTACGCGGGCGAGATCGGGCACATCGTGATCCGGCCGGACGGGCCGGACTGCGGCTGCGGCCAGCGCGGCTGCCTGGAGACCCTGGCGTCCGCCTCCGCCGTCAGCCGCGCCTGGGCCGCCGCCTCCGGCGACCCGAAGGCGGACGCGGCCGACTGCGCCAAGGCCGTGGAGTCGGGCGACCCGAAGGCCGTCGAGGTCTGGCGCGAGGCCGTCGAGGCGCTCGCCGCCGGGCTCGTCACCGCGCTCACCCTGCTGGACCCGCGCACGCTCATCATCGGTGGCGGGCTCGCCGAGGCCGGGGAAACCTTGTTCACACCACTCCGTGCGGCCGTCGAGGAACGCGTCACGTTCCAGAAGCTGCCCCACATCGTCCCGGCGGCCCTCGGGGACACCGCCGGATGCCTGGGCGCAGGGCTGCTCGCCTGGGATCTTCTCTCGACGGAGGTATCCGCCTGATGGCCGGACGCGCAGACAGCACCGTTCTCGCAGGGGCTCGGGTGGTGCTGCCCACCGGCACCGTCGAGAACGGCCGGGTGGTCGTCGAAGGCACCCGCATCTCCGGCGATCCGGCCGCTGCGGACACTCCCGTCCTGGATCTCTCCGGGCACTGGATCGTCCCCGGCTTCGTGGACATGCACAACCACGGCGGCGGCGGCGCCTCCTTCACCTCCGGCACCGTCGACGAGGTCCTGACCGGCGTCCGCACCCACCGGGAGCACGGCACCACCACCCTCGTCGCCTCCACGGTCACCGGCGAGATGGACTTCCTCGCCGAGCGCGCCGGCATCCTCTCCGAACTGGTCGAGCAGGGCGACCTCGCCGGCATCCACTTCGAGGGCCCCTTCATCTCGCCCTGTCGCAAGGGCGCCCACAGCGAGAACCTGCTGCGCCACCCGGACCCGGCCGAGGTCCGCAAGCTCATGGACGCCGCGCGCGGCACCGCCAAGATGTTCACCCTGGCCACCGAACTGCCCGGCGGCATCGACTCCGTGCGGCTGCTCGCCGAGCACGACGTCATCGCGGCCATCGGCCACACCGACGCCACGTACGAGCAGACCGTCGAGGCGATCGACGCCGGGGCCACCGTCGCCACCCACCTCTTCAACGCGATGCCGACCCTCGGCCACCGCTCCCCCGGCCCGATCGCCGCCCTCCTGGAGGACGAGCGGGTCACCGTGGAGCTGATCAACGACGGCACGCATCTGCACCCGGCCGCGCTCGAACTGGCCTACCACCACGCGGGCGCCGACCGCGTCGCCCTGATCACCGACGCCATGGACGCGGCCGGTTTCGGCGACGGCCGCTACCAGCTGGGCCCGCTCGCCGTGAACGTCGAGAACGGCGTCGCCCGGCTCGTCGAGGGCAACTCCATCGCCGGCTCCACGCTCACCCTGGACACCGCTTTCCACCGCGCCGTCACCATCGACCGCATCCCGGTCGGGGACGTGGTCCGCTCCATCTCCGCCAACCCCGCCCGGCTCCTCGGCATCGACGACAAGGTCGGTTCGCTGGAGCCCGGCAAGGACGCCGACCTGGTCGTCCTGGACGAGGAGTTCCGGCTCAAGGGCGTCATGCGCAAGGGCGAATGGATCGTCCGCCCCTGACCCCCGGCCCCCCGCCGAGCGCCCGGCGGCGCGCGTTCCGCGACCGGTCGCACACGTAACGAAGAGACGGCGGTTGGCCCGGAGGACTGGGCCGACCGCCGCCTCTTTGGCATGATCCTTTGGGAAACCAGCACGGAAAGCGCGTTCCGGCGAGGAACCGGCGCTGAGCACGGATCGAAGGGGCGGCCGCGGTGATCCTCACGGTCACGCTGAACACGGCACTCGACCTGACCTACGCCGTCCCCGCCCTCGTACCGCACACCGCCCACCGGGTCACCCACACCTCCGAGCGCCCCGGCGGCAAGGGCCTCAACGTCGCCCGCGTCCTCACCGCCCTCGGCCACGACACCGTCGTCACCGGCTTCGCCGGCGGCCCCACCGGGACCGTCCTGCGCGACCGGCTCGCCGCGCTCCCCCGGACCGCGGGCACCCTCACCGACGCGCTCGTCCCCGTCTCCGGCGACACCCGCCGCACCCTCGCGGTCGTGGACGCCGCCACCGGCGACACCACCCAGTTCAACGAGCCCGGCCCCCAGGTCACCGCCGACGAGTGGGCCGCCCTGCTCGCCACGTACACCGGACTGCTGGACACCGCCGACGCCGTCGCGCTCTGCGGCAGCCTCCCGCCCGGCATCCACGTCGGCGCCTACGGCGAACTCGTCCGGCTCGCCCGCGCCGCCGGCGTCCCCGTCCTCCTGGACACCAGCGGCGAACCGCTGCGCCGGGGCATCGCCGCCCGGCCCGACCTGATCAAGCCCAACGCGGACGAGCTGGCCCAGCTCACCGGCTCCCGCGAACCTCTGCGCGCCACCCGCGACGCCCGCCGCCGGGGCGCCCACGGCGTCGTCGCCTCCCTCGGCCCCGACGGCATGCTCGCGGTCACCCCGGACGGCGTCTGGCGGGCCTCGCCGCCCGCCGCCGTCAAGGGCAACCCGACCGGAGCGGGCGACTCCGCGGTCGCCGGACTGCTCTCCGGCCTGGTGGAGTCCCTGAGCTGGCCGGAGCGGCTGCGCCGGGCGGTGGCACTGTCGACGGCGACCGTGCTCGCCCCCACCGCGGGCGACTTCGACCGCACGGCGTACGAGGAGCTGCTGCCGCGCGTCACCATCGAGGAACCCGGACCGGGAGCGGTCTGAGCACCGCACCCCGAACACAGAGGTCAGCCATGCCGCTCGTCAGCACCGGTGAACTCGTCTCCGCCGCCCAGGCGCGGGGACGCGGGATCGCCGCCTTCAACGTCATCACGCTGGAACACGCGGAGGCCATCGCCACCGGCGCCGAACGCGCCGGAACGGCCGCCATCCTCCAGATCTCCGAGAACGCCGTGAAGTTCCACGGCGGCCGGCTCACCGCCATAGCCGCCGCCACCGCCGCCGTCGCCCGCGCCTCCAGCGCCCCCCTCGGCCTCCACCTCGACCACGTCGAGTCCGTGGACCTGCTCCACCGGGCCCACGACGCGGGCTTCGGCTCGGTGATGTTCGACGCCTCCAAGCTCGGCTACGAGGCGAACGTGCGGGCCACCGCCGAGGCCGTCGCGTGGGGCCGCGCCCGGGGCATCTGGATCGAGGCCGAACTCGGCAAGGTCGGCGGCAAGGCGGGCGACGCCCCCCTCGACGCCCACGCCCCCGGCGTCCGCACCGACCCGGACGAGGCCGCCGCGTACGTCGCCGCGACCGGCGTGGACGCCCTCGCCGTCGCGGTCGGCTCCTCGCACGCCATGACCGAGCGCACCGCCGCCCTCGACCACGAGCTGATCGGCCGGCTCCGCGACGCCGTACCCGTCCCGCTCGTCCTGCACGGCTCCAGCGGCGTCCCGGACGACGAGATCCGGCGGGCCGTCGCCGCCTCCGGCATGGTCAAGGTCAACGTCGGCACCGCCCTGAACACCGCGTTCACCGGAGCCGTCCGCGCCCACCTCGCCGGGCACCCCACCGGCGTGGACCCCCGCGCGTACCTGGCCCCGGCCCGCGAGGCCATGGCCGCCACGGTCACCGGCTTCCTCGCCCTGATGGGCTGAGCAACAGCCCGTACACGCACTCCGGCCTCCTCGCCCGCGGGCGAGGAGGCCGGAAGGTGACGCGCGGGTCAGCGGGTCTGGTGACCGGACTTCAGCGACAGCTGGTCCAGGTTGGCGTCGCACTGATCGCCCTCGTTGCACGAGATCATCAGCGTGTTCGAGCCCTCGACGAGATTGACGTAGGCGTACGTCGTCGTCCAGCCCTTCTCCAGATCGCCCTCGGGGGCGTGCGCGTAGTTCTTCATGTTGATGCCGCGCGGGGCCTCGGAGTTGACCGTCAGGGACGTCTTGGCGTCCTTGCCGGGCACGCCGTACGTCACGAACAGCGTGTACTCACCGGCCTGCGGCACCTCCACCGTCCAGGTCGCCGAGCGGCCCACCTCGTTGAGGTTGACGTACTGCCCGTTCGTGCCCTTGGCGCCCTTCACCGAGTTGTCGAGCCGGGCCGTGCCGCCCAGCTTCAGCGCGGCGGCGTCCTGCTTCGGCAGCTCGACCGGGGCGGACGCGCTCTGCGACGGCGTCGGCGACGGGGACTCCTCGACCTCCGAGCCCGGCCCCTGCGAGGACGTGGCCTCGTCCTTCTTCTTGTCCTTGTCGTCGCCGGTCAGCAGCGCCGCGCCGATGCCCACCAGCACCACGGCGACCACCGCGACGGCCGCGATCAGCAGGCCCTTGGTGTTCGGCCCGCCCTTGCCGGAACCGCCCGCGCCACCGTGCCCGCCCGGCTGCGGCACCTGCGTGGTGGCCGCGCCGCCGGGATACGTCTCCGGGGCGGCGTACTGCGGGTTCGGCCGGTTGTACGCGCCCTGCGGCGGAGGCGGATAGCCGTACCCCTGCTGAGGCGGCTGCGGCTGCCCGTACTGGCGCTCGCCGACGGTGCGCACCTGGTTGTACGAGGTCCTCGGCACACCCGGCTGAGCGGCGGGGCCGGGGTAGCCGTAGCCGCCCTGTCCCGGCGGCTGCGCACCGGCCGCCTGCCCGTCCGCGTAGAGGTAGCCGAACGGATCGTCGTCCTCGGGCGTGCTCGCGCCGTTGTTCCCGGCCATCCCTGGGTCACTCCTCACCATGTCGCCAGCCGTCGCCGAATATCGCCAGCCGTCGCCGACCGGGCGAGCCTACCTCGAATGGACGATGTCAAGAATTGGGGCGGATCGCGCCGGAATCCCCGCGGAGCAGCGCGGGGAAACGTCAGCCGGCCCTGCGGTGAACCTTCGCCCTCGACCGCTTCTCGACGTACATCCGCTGGTCGGCGGAGCGCAGCACCTCTTCGGCGGTCATCCCGCACTCCGCCCACCCGATCCCGAAGCTCGCCCCGACGCGCACCGCGCGCCCGTCCACCCGGATCGGCGGAATGATGGCGTTCCGCAGGCGAACGGCCAGGTCAGCGGCGTCCGCCGCGCCGAGCCCGTCCGCGAGGACGACGAATTCGTCACCCCCGAGCCGGGCGACGGTGTCCCCGTCCCGGACGCAGGTGCTGAGCCGGCGGGCCACCTCGATGAGCACCGCGTCGCCCGTGTGGTGCCCGAAGCGGTCGTTGATCGACTTGAAGCCGTCCAGGTCGCAGAAGAGGACCGCCAGCCCTTTCGCCCCGTCGTCGCGGGCCGTGTCCGGCGCCACCGCGTGCACATGGTGGTCGAAGGGGTGCGCCCCGGGGCCGGAGGGCGGGTAGGGCCCCCGTCCGTCGTCCACGTCCCCGTAGGCCGCGTCCAGCGCCTCCACGTCGGTGGTGGCCGCCGCGTCGGGGCGGGCGCACAGCCGGGAGCCGAGCCGGGCCCGCAGTTCCGCGCTGTTGGGGAGGCCGGTGAGCGCGTCGTGCGAGGCGCGGTGGGCGAGGTTCAGCTCGTGGCGCTTGCGCTCCTCTATGTCCTCGACGTGCGTCAGCAGGAACCGGGGCCCGTCCGTGGTGTCCGCGACGACGGAGTTGCGCAGCGACACCCACAGGTAGGTGCCGTCCCGGCGGCCCAGGCGCAGCTCGGCGCGGCCGCCCTCGGCGGAGGTACGGAGCAGGGTGCCGATGTCCTCGGGGTGGACGAGGTCGGCGAAGGAGTAGCGGCGCAGCACCGAGGCCGGGCGGCCCAGCAGCCGGCACAGCGCGTCGTTCGTCCGCAGCAGCCGCCCCTGCTGGTCCCCGCCCAGCTCGGCGATGGCCATGCCGCTGGGGGCGTACTCGAAGGCCTGGCGGAAGGATTCCTCGCTGGCCCGGAGCGCCTGCTGCTCGCGCTCCAGCCGGACCAGGGCCCGCTGCATGTTGGCGCGGAGCCGGGCGTTGCTGATGGCTATGGCGGACTGCGAGGCGTACATCTGGAGGGCCTCGCGCCCCCAGGCGCCCGGCCGGCGCCCGTTGCGGGGCCGGTCGACGGATATGACGCCCAGCAGGTCCGAGCCCGCGCCGGAGGTGTACATCGGGGCGTACAGGCGGTCCTGCGGGTGCCACTCGTCCTCGAAGCGGGGTTCGGGGCCCTCGGTGTGCCACTGCGGTACGTCGTCGTCGAGGAGGACCCAGCCCTCGGTGTGGGGTATGAACCGCAGCCCGTCCCACGCCTCGCCCATGAGGAGCCGGCGCTCCCAGGAGGCGCGGGAGCCGACCCGGCCGGTGATCAGGGCCTCGGCGGCGTGGTTGCCGGCGAGGGAGGCGACGACGAGGTCCCCGTCGTGGCGGACGAGGTTGACGCAGGCAAGCTCGTAGCCGAGATGGGCGACGATCCCGTCGGCCACGGTCTGCAGGGTGTCGGCCAGACTCCGTGCCGTGTTGAGATCGGCGACGGCCTGGTGCAGCTGCCGCATCGTCGCGAGGCGGACGTAGGGCTCCGACTCGGCCTCCATTGCTCGCACTCCCCGAGACCTCGACAGCACTCCAGAATTCATATCGACGTACATGACGTACTTACTGCAGTGTCACGGCAACTGAATCACAGCGAGCTGTGCACCCGGTACACAGGGTCAACAAATATTGCACTCTGTGACTCAAGTCACAAACGAGCGGGGAGTGATCGCCGCAGGTCAGCGGCTCGGAGGGCGGAGCCGGTCCTAGGACTCGGCTGGTCCCCTGGCCCGATGCGGGGGTGCGGGGCGCGCGACTAGCGTTCCCGGTGTGTTGCAGACGAAGCCCCCCACCCCGCGTACCGAGCCCGTCCCCCATGCTGAGGGGGTGAGCAACGAAGAGTTCCGGGCCGCGCTGTCCCGGCTGGCGGCCGGCGTGGTGCTGGTCACCGCCCAGGAGCCGCCGCTCGACGAGGACGGACGCGGCGAGGACGTCGGCATGACCGCGACCGCCTTCACGTCGGTCTCGCTGGACCCGCCGCTGGTGCTGGTGAGCCTGCGCAACGACTCCCGGATGGACGACCTGCTGGCGGAGCAGCCGCTGTGGGCGGTCTCCGTGCTGGCGGAGAGCCAGCGGCACATCGCGGGCCGGTTCGCGATGAAGGGCCGGATCAGCGACCGGCTGCTCTTCGAGGACATCCCGTACGTGCGCGGCGAGGTCACCGGCGCCCCGCTGGCGGGCGGCGCGCTGGCGACGCTGGAGTGCCGCACGGAGCAGCGTGTGCTCGCGGGCGACCACACGCTGGTGATCGGCCGGGTGCTGAGCGCGTCCGTCCCGAGCGGGGAGGGCGGCCCGCTGACGTACTTCCGGGGGCGCTACCGGCAGCTCGGCTGAGGCCGGGGGGCGCGTGGGTGCGGGAGGGGCGGCCCGGGGGGGCGCCCGGGAGGGGGCGGCGCTACCAGTCGCGGCCGGAGCGGCCCCGCTTGGTCTCCCCGCGCTGCTTCTTCTCCCGCAGTCGGCGTTCGTTGATGCCGCGGGGGATCTTCCGCTTCACGCGCGGCCGGGGCGGCGGCGCGGTCGCCTCGGCCAGCAGGGACGCCAGCCGCACGGCGGCCGTCTCGCGGTTGCGCCACTGGGAGCGGTGCTCGGAGGCCCGGACCGCGATCACGCCGTCCGTCAGCCGCCCGGCCAGCCGCTCCAGCGCCCGCTCCTTCCACACCTGGGGCAGCGCCTCGGTGGCCGCGAGGTCGAACCGCAGCTCCACCTGGGAGTCACTGGTGTTGACGTGCTGGCCGCCGGGGCCGGAGGACCGGGAGAAACGCCACATCAGCTCGGCCTCCGGCAGGGAGACCGAACCGCGGATGACATAGGGCCCGGACATGACACCCATGTTCCCCGCCCCGCCGGGGGTTCGTCACCTCCTTTTGCGTCACCCGGTCGGCCGTTCGGCAAAGAAAGTAAAGGCGCGCGGAACCTCCTGGTCCCCTGTCGGCGTTATGAACGATGACGGTAGCTTCGTGACCGCGAAGCCCGCACCCGACAGATGAAAGGGACTTCCCATGGCAGTAAGCCTGTCCAAGGGCGGCAACGTCTCCCTCACCAAGGAGGCCCCCGGCCTCACCGCCGTCACGGTCGGCCTCGGCTGGGACGTCCGTACCACCACCGGTACCGACTTCGACCTCGACGCCTCGGCGATCGCGGTCAACACCGCCGGCAAGGTCTACTCCGACGCCCACTTCGTCTTCTTCAACAACAAGGCGACGCCGGACCAGACCATCGTGCACACCGGTGACAACCTCACGGGCGCGGGCGAGGGCGACGACGAGCAGATCAACGTCAACCTCGCGGGCCTCCCGGCCGACGTGGACAAGATCGTCTTCCCGGTCTCGATCTACGACGCCGAGACCCGCAGCCAGAACTTCGGCCAGGTGCGCAACGCCTACATCCGCATCCTCAACCAGGCCGGCGGCGCCGAGATCGCCCGCTACGACCTGAGCGAGGACGCCGCCACCGAGACCGCCATGGTCTTCGGCGAGCTGTACCGCAACGGCGCCGACTGGAAGTTCCGGGCCGTCGGCCAGGGCTACGCCTCCGGCCTGCGCGGCATCGCCCAGGACTTCGGCGTCAACCTCTGACCCACGGCGTCAGCCTCTGCCCCACGGCGCCGGTCCTCGGACCACGGGCAGTACGGGAGCCGGTCAGCCGTCCGCGGCGGGCCGGCTCCCGCCGTACAGCCAGGCCTTCCACAGCCCCGACAGATCCTGACCGGTGGCCTCCTCCACGTACGCGGTGAAGTCCGCCGTGGACGCGTTGCCGTGCCGGTACTTCCGCGTCCAGCCCCGCAGCAGCGCGAAGAACTCCTCGTCGTCGTCCACGGCTTCGCGGATCTTGTGAATCACCATCGCCCCGCGTCCGTACACCGGATCGTCCGAGATGTGCGCGGCGGACGGCGGATCGGCCGGGGGGAACGCCCAGTTGTCCTCGTCCTCGTAGGCGTCCTGGAAGGACTCCTCGGCCGGGGTGTCCTCCTTCTCCTCCTCCCACAGCCACTCCGCGTACGTCGCCAGCCCCTCGTTCAGCCACATGTCGCGCCAGCTCTCCGGCGTGACCGAGTCGCCGAACCACTGGTGCGCCATCTCGTGGACGAGCAGCCCGGCGCTCGGCGCACCGGGGAAGAACGGCCGGGTCTGCGTCTCCAGCGCGTACCCGGCGTCGTCCTCGCGCTCCACGATCGCGCCCGTCGCCGAGAACGGATACGGACCGAAGTGCTCCGCCTCCCAGGCGACGATCTCCGGCACCCGGGCGACGGTCCGCGCGCTCTCCTCCGCCACCTCCGGGTCCACCGCCGTGAACACGGTGACGCCGGACGGCAGGGTGGACGTCTTCGTCTCGAACCGGCCGATCGCCAGCGTCGCCAGATAGCTCGCCATCGGCTCGGCGGTGTGCCAGCGGAAGGTGGTCCGGCCCTTCTTCGTCGCCGGCGGCCCGGCGGGCACGCCGTTGGAGACCGCCGTCAGCCCTTCCGGAACGGTGACCGTCAGGTCGTACGCGGCTTTGTCGCTCGGGTGGTGGTTGCCCGGGAACCAGGCCGCCGAACCGGCCGGTTCCCCGAGGGCCACCGCCCCGTCGTCGGTCGGCAGCCAGCCCTCCTCGGACCCGTCCGGGTCGGTGACGGTCTTCGGTGAGCCGGAGTAGCGCACGACCGCGCGGAAGGTCTCGCCCCGGCGCAACCGGCCCTCGACGTCCGCGTCCGTACGGAGCGTCAGCTCGTTGCCCGCCCGGTTCACGGCGGCCGGACGCCCCTCCACGGTCGCCGAGTCCACCGTCAGCCCGGCCAGGTCCAGATTGAACGAGCTGAGGTCCTGCGTGGCCCGGGCGGTGATCTCCACGCTGCCGCGCAGCGTCTGCCCGGCCGGGTCCACGTCCAGGGTGATGGCGTAGTGCGAGACGTCGTAGCCGCCGTTGCCCAGCTTCGGGAAGTACGGATCGCGCACCCCGGCCGCGCCCGGCCTGCCCTCCACCCCGCCCGAACAGGCGGGCGCGAGGAGCGCGAGGGCGAGCAGCGGGAGGGCGGCGCGGGCCGCCCTGCGACGTACCGGGGTTCGGTGATCCACACGGATGATCCTATGTGCGGAATGTCATCATCCGGGTCGTCGGAGGGCGGCCCCTCGCGGAGGGCTCAGAGCACCGCGATGCCCAGCGGGCGTTCGCCCGCCGCCAGCCGGACCGGGGGCGCCGTGCCGTCCAGATCGACGAGCGTGATCCCGTTCCAGTACCCGTCGCGGGTGAACCCGCCCGTGACGTACGCGGTGCGGCCGTCCCGCGACACGGCGACGTCCTCGTGCGGGCCGTCCAGGGGCGCGACGCGCTCGGAGCCGTCGGGCGCACGGATCGTCAGGGACGCCTCCGCGTCGCCGGAGGTGATCGGGCCGGTGCCGACGACGAGCAGGGTGCCGTCCGGCGTCATCGTCGCCCCGTGCTGGTGGGTGTCGGCCGTCATCCGCTCCACGGCCACCTTCCCGGTGCGCGGGTCGAGGACCGCGAGCCGCTCCCCCTCGAAGGGCAGCAGCAGCTTCCCGTCCGAGGGCCGGACCACCGCGTAGTGCGGCTTCAGCCAGGAGCCGAGTCCGCCCTCGGTGCCGTACGGGGCGACCTCCATCCGCTCGGTGCGCAGCGTGTCCGTGCGGACGGACGTCACGTCGAACGAGTCGTGGCCGGTGGCGTACACCTCCCCGCCGTCGCGCGACACGTCCACGTCGAAGGGTCGGCGCCCCACCGGAACCGTGTCGGTCACCTTCCGGGTCGCGGTGTCGATGACCTCCAGGACCCCGTCGCCGCCGGGCACATTGACGCCGACGTACACCCGGCGGCCGTCGGGGGACAGCGCAATGCCCATCCCGCCGCCCCGGTACTCGCCGGTGGTCGCGGGACCGGTGCGCGTCTCGTACGGGACGCGGGCCAGCCGGGTCCGCTTCTCCGTGTCCACGACCGCGACGCCCTCGGCGGTGGCCACCCACGCCCGGCCGTCCTCCCCGACCACCAGCCCGTACGGGGCGGTGCCGACCTCGACCCGGTCGAACGCGCCGCGCTCCGGATCGACGAAGGTGACGGTGTCGCCCCCGAAGTCCGCGACGAGCAGCGTGCCCCCGGGGGTCGCGCCGGACTCCGGCGCGACGGAGGGAGCGGGCGCCCGGGAAGCGGGGGCCGGTGA
>NZ_JAKRGC010000099.1 GCF_022347745.1 Streptomyces sp. OfavH-34-F | reverse complement strand
GACGGACGCGCCGGGCGGCGGGGCCCGCTTCGCGCTGTGGCTGCCGTCGCGGTCCGGTTCCGCGGCCGTCCCGGGGGTGTGAGCCGGGGAGCGAGGGGGCCGGGTCAGCCCCGCTGCCCCCGCAGGTGCTCGGCCACCGGCGTGAGGGCGGCGTGCAGTTGGGCCAGGGCCTCGGGGGAGAGCAGGTCCATGAAGTGCTTGCGGACCGACGCCACGTGGTGCGGGGCGACCTTGCGCATCGTCTCCGCGCCCTCCTCCGTGAGCACCGCGTACAGGCCCCGGCGGTCCGACTCGCAGTTCTCCCGGCGGACCAGGCCCGCGGTCTCCATGCGGGTGATCTGGTGCGAGAGCCGGCTCTTCGACTGGAGGGTGGCGCCCGCGAGATCGCTCATCCGCATCCGCCGGTCCGCCGACTCCGACAGGTTGACCAGGATCTCGTAGTCGTTGTTGGTCAGCCCGAACGGCTGGAGGTCCTTCTCCAGCTGGTGCATCAGCAGCCTGCTGACGTCCAGGTGGGTGCGCCAGGCGCACTGCTCGGCGTCGCTCAGCCAGCGGGTGGCCGTCTCGGTCTCCATGTATTGATTCTACCTAAGAAGTTGAAAGCCGGACGAGTCGTGAGCGTGTGACGCCCGGCACGCACGACGGGGCGCAGGAGTTCGACGTCACACTCCGCAGACTACCGTTTACAAACCGAAGCGACGCTGGAGGTCCCCCAGCTGACCGGGGGCGCGGGGCGCGGCGCCGGGTTGACCGCCGCCGGGCACGCCCGCCTGCTGCGGCACCGGCCCCGTCGGCTGCTCGGGCATCAGCGCCTCGGAGGACTGGAGCAGCACCGTGCCGGCGCCCACGAACTCGAACTGGTGCTCCTCGCCGGAGGCGCCGCCGATCCCGGTGAGCGCGCGCAGCCCGCCCATCACGCCGGTCATGTAGCCGTGGTCGTAGTGGTGGCAGGGGGAGGGGCAGTCCGCCCAGCCCACCAGGGCCTGCGGGTCCACCCGCAGCGGCGGCTCCATGAAGACCACCGGGCCGTTGGACGCGGCGACGAACTTGCCCGTGCCGATCAGCGTCAGGAACCCGGGCACGATCGACTGCTTCAGCGCCAGCGACGGCTGGTACGCGAGCAGGTTGCCGGACCGGATCGTCAGGTTCCCGTCGTCCAGGTCGTAGGAGTTCACGTCGAACGCCCGGTCGGCGAGCAGCATCTTGCCGCTGCCCTCGGCGACCACCCAGTCGCTCGCGTGCAGCGGGGAGTGGAAGCTCGCCCGGACCAGCCGCTCGAACCGGCCGTGCCCGATGCCGTCGAACTTGATCTGCCCGTAGTAGGCGATCATCTTGCCCTTCTGCAGGAACCACTGGCTCCCCTTCAGCTCCACGCAGAAGGTGTAGGCGTTGACGTTGTCGTCCGCCGGCAGCGTCATCGGATCGAAGATCACGGGGGCGTTCACAGCTTCTCCTCCGACGCCTGGACGTACACCGCACCACTGCCGCTCAGCTCCAGCTGGAAGCCCTCGCCCGAGCCCCGGCCCACCATCTCGCGCCAGCCGATCGCGGTGGAGAGCTTGTTGCGCACGTCGCCGTGGTGGGCGACGTACGCCTGGGGGTCGACGTGCACCGCGCGGCCCGGCGTGATCGGCAGCTCGATGACGCCGCCGTGCGCCATCACCGCCACCGCGCCGTGGCCCTGGAGCGTCGTGGTGAACAAACCCTGGCCGGTCACCTGGCCGCGCACCATGCCCATCACGCCTCCCTGCGAGCCCATGAACATCGTGCCCTGCTGGAGCGTCCCGTCGAAGGCGAGCAGCCGGTCGGCCTCCACGTACAGCGTGTCCCCGGAGAGGTTGATGACCTGGATGTGGTGGCCGCCGTGGCCGAACATCACCGTGCCGTTGCCCTCGACCGTCATCAGCGGCGTCGCCTCGTTCGCCAGCCGGCGGCCGATCATCGACATCACGCCGCCCTGACCGCCCTGGATGTTCGGCGTGAACGACACCTCGCCCCGGTAGGCGAGCATCGCCCCGCGCTGGCTGAACATCTTCTGGCCGGGCACCACCGTCGCCTCGACCATCCTGGAGTTGATCTCCCGGAACGGCATCAGACGTTTCCCCCGATCGTGTTCCGCTCGCTGGGCTGCACGTAGACCAGTCCCTCGCCCTCGAAGCGGATCTGGAAGGACTCGCCCGAGCCCTCGCCGATCAGGGTCCGGAAGTTCACCCCGGACTGGAAGTGCTGCTGGAGGTTGCCCTGGTGGGCGATGTAGGCGCCCGGGTCGACGAACAGCGGGTACTGCGCCGAGACCCGCAGCACCACGGCCGTGCCGTCCGACATGATCGCCGCCTGGCCGGTCCCCTCGACGGTGGTCGTGAACAGGCCGTTGCCCGTCGCGCCGCCGCGCAGCCCGGTGAACGTGGTGCCGGTGCGCAGCCCCGCGTCGGTGCAGAGCAGATTGCTCGCCTCGACGTACAGCTTGTCGCCGTGCAGCGAGACGAGGCTGATCTCGCTCGCCCGGTCCGCGAAGTAGCAGGTGCCCTGCCCGGTGACCTGCATCACGGCCATCGACTCGCCGGTCAGCCGGCGCGTCACCATGCCGCGCAGCCCCTCACCGCCGCCCGTCATCTTCTTGAACGACATCTGGCCCTCGTACGCGACCATCGAGCCGTTCTTCGCCTTGACGGCATCGCCGGTCAGTTCGACCGCGAGCGTCTTGCTTCCCTCAAGCCGGAACATTGCCACCCGGCGAAAATAGCCGCAGCGACCGCCGCCCGAACAGGGGCGGCCGGGCGATCGGCCGTTCCCGGCCGCCCCTGGTACGCGTCCGGTACCGGACGCGGACACAATCGGGACGTACGCCGCACACCACCGGCGCGACACCCCCCGCTCCCACCCGCCGCTCCCGCCCGCGCGCGAGCCGGACCCCCCGCCCGGCCGCCCCGGCCGCGATGTCACAATGGTGCCGCTTGTGCGTGCGTTCACAAGCCGTCACGCCCCTCCCACCGAAGGTGCCCCCGTGGACATCAAGACCGCCACCGCCCTGCACCGGCTGCGCCTCATCTCGATTCCCGAGGCGCTGTCCTTCCCGGCCCTGATCCTGTTCGGCTCGGTCCTGAGCCGGGTCTCGGACATCGACTTCCTGATGATGCCGCTGGGCCTGCTGCACGGCGTGCTCTTCGTCATCTACGTCGTGCTGCTGCTCGACGTGTGGGCGAAGACCAAGTGGCCGCTCAAGCGCGTCGCGTTCTTCTTCCTGCTCTGCGTGCTGCCCTTCGGCGGCCTGTACGGCGACAAGGTGCTCAAGCGCTACGAGGCGGACAGCGTCATCGCCGCCCGCGCCCGCCGGGAAGGAACGGTCAGCGCATGATCGTCGCGTTCTCCGTCAGCCCGCTCGGGGTCGGTGAGGACGTCGGCGAGTACGTCGCCGACGCGGTCCGCGTCGTCCGCGAGTCCGGGCTGCCCAACCGCACGGACGCCATGTTCACCTCCGTCGAGGGGGAGTGGGACGAGGTCATGGATGTCGTAAAGCGCGCCGTCGCCGCCGTCGAGGCACGGGCCGGGCGGGTCTCGCTCGTCCTCAAGGCGGACATCCGCCCCGGCGTCACGGACGGGCTGACGTCCAAGGTCGAGACGGTCGAGCGGTACCTCGCGGGCTGACCGCGCGCGCCCCGCGACGAGCCCCCGCCCGCCCGGACGGGGGCTCCCGTCGTCCCGGAGAGCGGGCGCGCCCGTCTCCCGACCGGCGGCCCGGACCGAAGTGCGAGACGGGGAGGACCGGCAAGTTCCCCATGGGTAAGGTCGTGGCCGTGCCGAAGCCGCTCAGCCTTCCCTTCGACCCGATCGCGCGCGCCGACGAGCTCTGGCAGCAGCGCTGGGGCCCCGTCCCGTCCATGGGGGCGATCACCTCGATCATGCGCGCGCAGCAGATCCTGCTCGCCGAGGTGGACGCCGTCGTCAAGCCGTACGGGCTGACCTTCGCGCGCTACGAGGCGCTGGTGCTGCTCACCTTCTCCAAGGCCGGCGAGCTGCCGATGTCCAAGATCGGTGAGCGGCTCATGGTCCACCCGACGTCGGTGACCAACACGGTGGACCGGCTGGTGCGCTCCGGCCTGGTCGACAAGCGCCCCAACCCGAACGACGGCCGGGGCACGCTGGCCTCGATCACCGACAAGGGCCGCGAGGTCGTCGAGTCGGCCACCCGTGACCTGGTGGCGATGGAGTTCGGGCTCGGGGTGTACGACGCGGAGGAGTGCGCCGAGATCTTCGCGCTGCTGCGGCCCCTGCGCATCGCGGCGCAGGACTTCGAGGAGATCTGAGAGACGCGGCTGCGGAGCCCGGCCCGCTGCAAGATCGCCCCGCCCGTCCGGTTACGCTCGATGGCATGAAACGCAGTGTGCTGACCCGATACCGGGTGATGGCTTACGTCACCGCCGTCATGTTGCTGATCCTCTGCGTGTGCATGATCTTCAAATACGGCTTCGACAAGGGCGAGGGCCTGACGCTCGTCGTCTCCCAGGTCCACGGCGTGCTGTACATCATCTACCTGATCTTCGCCTTCGACCTCGGATCCAAGGCGAAGTGGCCGATGGGAAAGCTCCTCTGGGTGCTGATCTCGGGGACCATCCCGACGGCCGCGTTCTTCGTCGAGCGCAAGGTCGTCCGTGAGGTCGAGCCGCTGGTCGCCGGCGCGGCGCCCGCGGCCCCCGCGAACGCCTGAGCGCCCCCCCCGAACCGCCCCGCGCGAAGCGCCGGGCGGTTTGTCATCGACATTTACTAGGACGTCCTAGTAAATTGGCGGTATGGACGCTGAAGCGATCGAGGAAGGCCGCCGCCGCTGGCAGGCCCGTTACGACAAGGCCCGCAAGCGTGACGTGGACTTCACCACGCTGTCCGGGGACGCGGTCGACCCCGTGTACGGCCCCCGGCCCGGGGACACGTACGAGGGCTTCGAACGGATCGGCTGGCCCGGTGAGTACCCCTTCACCCGGGGCCTGCACCCGACCGGGTACCGGGGCCGCACCTGGACCATCCGCCAGTTCGCCGGCTTCGGCAACGCCGAACAGACCAACGAGCGCTACAAGATGATCCTGGCCGCCGGCGGCGGCGGGCTGAGCGTCGCCTTCGACATGCCGACCCTGATGGGCCGCGACTCCGACGACCCCCGCGCCCTCGGCGAGGTCGGCCACTGCGGCGTCGCCATCGACTCCGCCGCCGACATGGAGGTCCTGTTCAAGGACATCCCGCTCGGCGACGTCACGACGTCGATGACCATCAGCGGCCCGGCGGTCCCCGTCTTCTGCATGTACCTCGTCGCCGCCGAACGCCAGGGCGTCGACCCGGCCGTCCTCAACGGCACGCTCCAGACGGACATCTTCAAGGAGTACATCGCGCAGAAGGAGTGGCTGTTCCAGCCCGAGCCCCATCTGCGCCTCATCGGCGACCTGATGGAGCACTGCGCGAGCTCCATCCCCGCCTACAAGCCGCTCTCGGTCTCCGGCTACCACATCCGCGAGGCCGGGGCGACGGCCGCTCAGGAGCTGGCGTACACCCTCGCCGACGGGTTCGGCTACGTGGAGCTGGGGCTCTCGCGCGGCCTGGACGTGGACACCTTCGCGCCCGGCCTCTCCTTCTTCTTCGACGCGCACCTCGACTTCTTCGAGGAGATCGCCAAGTTCCGCGCCGCCCGCCGGATCTGGGCCCGCTGGATGAAGGAGACGTACGGCGCGAAGACCGACAAGGCGCAGTGGCTGCGCTTCCACACCCAGACCGCCGGTGTCTCGCTCACCGCGCAGCAGCCGTACAACAACGTCGTGCGCACCGCCGTCGAGGCGCTGTCCGCCGTCCTCGGCGGCACCAACTCGCTGCACACCAACGCCCTCGACGAGACCCTGGCGCTCCCCTCCGAGCAGGCCGCCGAGATCGCGCTGCGCACCCAGCAGGTGCTGATGGAGGAGACCGGCGTCGCCAACGTGGCCGACCCGCTGGGCGGTTCCTGGTACGTGGAGCAGCTCACCGACCGCATCGAGGCCGACGCCGAGAAGATCTTCGAGCAGATCAAGGAGCGCGGCACCCGCGCCCACCCGGACGGGCAGCACCCGGTCGGCCCGATCACCTCCGGCATCCTGCGCGGCATCGAGGACGGCTGGTTCACCGGCGAGATCGCCGAGTCCGCGTTCCGCTACCAGCAGGCGCTGGAGAAGGGCGAGAAGAAGGTCGTCGGCGTCAACGCCCACCACGGCTCGGTCACCGGCGACCTGGAGATCCTCCGGGTCAGCCACGAGGTGGAGCGCGAGCAGGTCCGGGTGCTCGGCGCCCGCAAGGACGCCCGCGACGACGCCCGCGTCCGCGCCGCCCTCGACGCGATGCTGGCCGCCGCCCGCGACGGCTCCAACATGATCGCCCCGATGCTCGACGCGGTCCGCGCGGAGGCGACCCTCGGCGAGATCTGCGGCGTCCTGCGCGACGAGTGGGGCGTCTACACGGAGCCGGCGGGCTTCTGACCGTACGGGCGCGGCCGCTCACCGCCGGCCGCGCCCAGCCCCGCGAGCAGCAGCAGGGTGAAGCGGCGGGCCCAGTCGGCGTCCACGGGCTCGCCGCTCACCAGGGTCCGGTGCACCACCGCGCCGGCGATCACGTCGAAGATCAGGTCCGCCGTCAGCGCCGCCGTGGCCTCGTCCGGTTCGACGGGCAGCTCGCCGCGCTCCTGCGCCCGCCGCCGGCCCTGGAGGACGAGCCGCTTCTGCCGGTCGACGATCGAGTCGCGGATGCGGGCCCGCAGCGCCTCGTCCCGCGTGGACTCGGCGACCACCGCCATCAGGGCGGTCCGGGTCTCCGGCCGTTCCAGGAGCGCGGCGAACTGCAGCACGACCGCCTCCACATCGGCCGCGAGGCTGCCCAGGTCCGGCATCTCCAGCTCGTCGAAGAGGACCGCGACCGCGTCCACGACGAGTTCGTTCTTGCCCGCCCAGCGCCGGTAGAGGGTCGTCTTGGCGACCCCGGCCCGCGTCGCCACGTCACCCATCGTCAGCTTCGACCAGCCGAGGTCCACGAGGGAGGCGCGGGTCGCCTCCAGGATCGCCTCGTCGGCCTCGGCGCTGCGCGGACGTCCCGATCGTGCGGGTTTGGGGTGGCTGCGGCTGAGCATGCCGTGACGATACCCGTCAGTAGGTAAATCCGACCGGGAGTGCTGCCCGTGAGAGAGATCACCGCGCACTCTTGTGCGTGAGGGGGCGTGGCCAGTTACGCTACGGGTCGTAGCGTAAGGCGGCGGTCCGGACCGTCCCGAGCGCGACGGCGAACGACAGCCACAGGCGCCGGGTGGGGACCGGGTGCCGACCGGGTCATTCAGGGGCCCAGAACCGTGTCTGTCCGTACCCCCCGCACACCGGCGAGGGCTGCGGACGGGTGCGGTTCGCGTATCGCTTTCCGGAACAGCGTGCCGAGGGGGGAGGATGTACGCATGCAGCCCAGAAACATGTCCATGAGCGGCGTCGTCGACCTCGCCGCGGTGAAGGCGGCCGGTGAGGCCAAGGCGAAGGCGGAGCAGGCCCGTGCGGAGGCCGCCCGGCAGGGAGGCCCCGCGGCCGTGCCCGCCTCCTCCCTCGTCATCGACGTCAACGAGGCGGGTTTCGAGCAAGACGTCCTCCAGCGCTCCGCCGAAGTGCCCGTCGTCATCGACTTCTGGGCCGAGTGGTGCGAGCCGTGCAAGCAGCTGGGCCCGCTCCTGGAGCGCCTGGCCCACGAGTACAACGGCCGCTTCGTGCTGGCCAAGGTCGATGTCGACGCCAACCAGCTGCTGATGCAGCAGTTCGGCATCCAGGGCATCCCCGCCGTCTTCGCGGTCGTCGCCGGCCAGGCGCTGCCGCTCTTCCAGGGCGCGGCGCCCGAGGCCCAGATCCGCCAGACCCTGGACCAGCTGATCCAGGTCGGCGAGGAGCGCTTCGGTCTCACCGGCATCGCGGTGGACGCCTCGGCGGCCGGCGAGGCGCAGGCCCCGGCCCCGGCCCCGCCCGGCCCGTACGACTCGCTCCTGGAGGCGGCGGCGCGGGCGCTCGACGCCAACGACTTCCCGGGCGCGGTCCAGGCCTACAAGAACGTCCTGTCCGACGACCCGGCCAACACCGAGGCCAAGCTGGGCCTGGCCCAGGCGGAGTTGCTGGCCCGCGTGCAGGCGACGGACCCGCAGCAGGTCCGCCGGGACGCCGCCGAGAAGCCGGCCGATGTGGACGCCCAGCTGGCGGCGGCCGACCTGGATCTCGTCGGCGGCCATGTGGAGGACGCCTTCGGCCGGCTTGTGGAGACGGTGCGCCGTACGTTCGGCGAGGACCGGGACCGGGTGCGGCTGCGGCTGCTCGACCTCTTCGAGGTGATCGGTCCGGAGGACCCGAGGGTGGGCGCGGCGCGTACCGCACTGGCGCGCGTCCTGTTCTGACCGGTTGGTCCGGTCCGATTGTGCTGAACTGACAACACGGCCGCGGCGGCCTTCGGGCGCCGCGGCCGTTTTCGCGACCGCGCGACAAGAGTGGGCCCTGCTTTACCAAATCTTGATAAAACCACGGCCTGTTACTCGCAGTAAATCGATCTTGGCGATGTGCCCCGTTTCACTCGCTGTTACTCACTTTCGTCCGCCCCTGTGGGGCCACCCTGTGTGGCCACCCGATGCCGGCAGGTTGCGGCCCGGCAAGGGGGCCATTACCAGCGAGTAACGACCCCTCTTGTGTCCCGGCCGGGAATGGACCACGATCGGCCACGCTCGGTCCAATAACGCCAGTCCGGCTGCCAGTCGGGTGGGGCGGCTCCGTTGGGTCCCCACCGAGTGGGCCGGCGGCAGTGTCGCCGGCTCCGGACAGGGGGGTTCCTGCCGGTCGGCAGGGCCTGTCCGATCAGGTCGCGCAGACGCGTGACCCGTGGTTGTCGCTCGGGGGTGATCGCCGGTGGTGCGGACGCTGTACACGCCTCCGCTCGCGGGCGCTCTCCTTTCCGAGGACGTAGCACTTCTCCCATCCCGGGTCGGGCAGGATGCCGGACCGGAGATGTACGTCCGAGAAGGAGGAAAAGTATGAGTTCCCAGGTTCGCGGTGGCACGAGATGGAAGCGTTTCGCTGTCGTCATGGTGCCGAGCGTCATAGCCACCGCCGCTGTCGGCGTCGGCCTGGCGCAGGGCGCGCTCGCCGCGTCGTTCAGCGTGTCGGGGCAGGAGTTCAAGGTCACGGCCGGTGAGCTCGAAGGCTACAACTTCGTGCAGTACGGCAGTGTGGCCACGGAGGAAGGCGCCGACCCCAAGGTCAACAACGGCAAGGCACACCCCGTGGCCGTGTCGGGGTTCAGCAAGGCCTACATCACGAACATGTGCCAGTCGGTCGTCACGCCGAACCTGCCGTTCGGCCTCGGCAACGTCACGCTGCGGCTGGAGGCGGGTGGCAAGGGGCACGACCGTGTCTACGCCAAGGACCTCTACCTTGACGTGTCGGAGCTCAACGGTGACGCCAAGTTCAAGAACATCGACATCGGTGTCCGGGCCGGCGACCTGCAGAACCCGGGCATCCAGCCCGGTACCCAGGCCAACCCCAACGGGTTCGCCCAGCGCGCCGAGAAGGCCGTTCTGACCGGTGTCCAGCAGAAGGCGTGGGCCACGACGGCCGGCACCTTCAACCTCAGCGGCCTGAAGCTGAGGCTCTCCAGGGGCACCGACCAGGAGTGCTACTAAGCACCACTCGGGTGGCCGGGGCGCGCACCGCCGGCTTCCGGCCACCCACCCTTCTCCTCCTCACAGCAGTACCGGTTCCCAGGGAGCTGTTTTCCATGAGCCCCGAATCCCAAGGGCAGAACGAGCATTACCTCACCGTCGCCCGGCGAGGCTTCCGCACCTGGCGGGGTGACCGGCCGTTCTGGGCCGGACTGTTCACCATGCTGGGCGGCTTGCCCATCATGTACTTCCCGTACGCGAACATGCACCTCGGGAACATGACGCTGGCGATGTCCACCACCGCCGGCGCCGGCTCGCTGATCATCGGCGTCCTGCTCGTCACGCTGGGCCTGACGATGTGGCTCCAGAGCATCGTCCGCGTCTTCGCCGGTGTCGCGGCGATCCTGCTGGCCCTCGTCTCCATACCCGTCGCCAACATCGGCGGCTTCCTGATCGGCTTCATCCTCGCCCTGGTCGGCGGCGCGCTCTCCATCTCCTGGATGCCGGGCGAAACACCGGCCGAGGGGGCGCCTGAAGAGGCCCCGGAGACCGTTTCGTTCGCGAAGGACGAGCAGCCCGAGGCCGCGCTGCACGGCGCGGGCATCCCCGAGCAGCAGCCGGCCCCCTACGACACGGCGGCCGACACCGACGGCGGGAGGCATCGTGCGGGGTGAGGACATGAACCGCGCGGACGAGTCCGGGCTCCGGGAGGAACGCCGCGGACCCCGTCACGCCGCGCCCAGGAAGTCGCTGCTGACGAAGCTCCACATGCCGTCCGGCAAGAAGGCGTTCGCGCTCGCCGCGATGCCCACGGCGGTGTTCGTCGGGATGGGGCTCACCCCCCGCCTGGCGATGGCCGACGACGCGACGGACATCCCGTTCGCGCCCGGCCCCTGTGTGACCCGCTCCGACGAGCCGGCCGAGTCGGCGGAACCGACGCCCTCCGCGTCGAAGACGCCGTCCCCTTCGGCGAGCGCCACCGCCACGCCGACGCCGACGGCGACCGGTGCGGCGACCCCGAAGCCGACGGTCACCGGCGCGGCGGCCGACACCGCGAAGAAGACCACCGAGGTCGCCCCGGCCGATACCCCCGCCGAGACCCCGGCCGCCACTCCTTCGCCCACCAAGTCGGTCAACCCGCTCGACCCGCTGGGCCTGGGCGACGCGCTCCGTGACCTCTTCGACGGCAAGAACAAGGACGAGGAGGCGGCGAGCCCGTCCCCTGCGCCCACCACCGCGAGCCCGGCGCCGACCGCGTCCGCCACCCCGGACACGAAGGACGAGCCCGCGGACAAGGCCACCGACGCGGCCGAGGACACGACCGGCAAGACCGCCGACGCGACCACCGACGCCATCCGCGAGGCGGCCGGCCGGGCGGGCCGCACGGTCGAGGAGCTGGACGAGGACGTCAAGGGCACCGAGCCCAAGAAGGACGAGGACATCCCGGACGGCGCCAAGCAGCCGTTCCCGTGCCCGACCGCGGACCCGGAGGCCCTGGCCAACGCGAAGCTGGAGCCGGGCATCCCGAACCTGCCCACCGACCCGTGGATTCTGGAGAGCTCGCTGCTCACCCTGAACGGGCTGGACTACAAGGGCATCGTGGAGGTGCGTACGGGTGACGGCACCATCAAGAAGGTGCTGAAGTTCACCGCGTCCTCGATCGACATCAAGGACCTGCACCAGCTGACGGTCGGTCCGATGCCGGGGGTCACCGGCCACGTCCAGGCGCGGAAGGGCTCCACCTCCACCATCAGGGAGGGCACGGTGACGATGTACACGGAGGAGCTGAAGGGCAACCTCTTCGGCCTCATCCCGATCACCTTCAGCCCGCAGTCCCCGCCCCCGCTGAACGTCCCCTTCGCGTTCTTCACCAAGGTGAAGGTCACCCAGGCCGGCCAGTTCGGCGGCACCCTGACGGTCCCCGGCCTGCACAACTACTTCACCAAGGACGGCGCCTGACGCCTGTGGACGACGCACAGCGGCTTTGGGCCGCGCCTCAATCCGGCGCTGTTGGTCCACTCGCCCCTGTGTGACGTCGGTCCCCACGACCCGGTTGCGGTCGTGGGGACCGACGCCTTCGCCGCCGGAGCACTAGACTTTTCGGTCTCCTTGCCACGTCACCGATTCCAAGGTGGCCGGCCCCCCGTGCGCTACGCCTCTGTAGGTCACCTTCCGCATGGATCCGAGTTCGCGGGCGAGTCTTCGCGTCATCTCTTCTCCCTCGCGGAACCGGCGGAGAGTGACGTCCATGTACCTGGCCTCATTCCGGTCCCGGAGGTAGGTATTCATCTCCTCGTCGATGCTCCGGGCCCAGGCGTACAGGTCGGCCACCAGAGCCTCGGACAACGCCAGCGCGGCCGCCGGGTCATCCGGGAAGAAATCCCCGAATCCTTCGGACCGGAGTGGTCCGCATCTGAACTCTCCCTCAACTGAGATGTCCACGGGATGCGGCGGAGCGCCTTGGTCGTCTCGTTCTCCGTGAAGCCGGTCGCAGCCCCAGCAGATCCATGTCGATGTTCCGCGTGGTTCGTCCCAGTAGCGCACGGCCCATGAGGGCCCCAGGTGTCTGGCCACTTCCTGGGTGACTTTCAAGCCGCGCGCTGCATGTTTGCGCGCCGCAGGACGGGAGTCGAACCCCTCCTGAGGAAGCGAGGCAGCCCAGGTGCCGAGTGCCTTCGCCAGATCGGGCGGCAGAAGCAAACCTGTGTCGTCCAGCGGAACATTGTGCGTGAAGGAATCGAGGTGGGCGTACTCCCCCTCCGGCGAGGCATACAGCGGAGATGCTTCACCGCGTGCCTGTACAAGCAGTGCGTGTGGCTTCTCGGTCATGCGATGTGTGCTCCTGCCGCGTTGCCCTCGCCCCCCACGCTGCCGGCTATGCGCTGGGATTCCTGCGGAATGCTACGTCGATGAGGTGCCACGTCGGCGTCCCAACGGCAGCGCTTGGGCTGTGGCGCCGCCGGTCCGAGGAAAAAAGGGGGTGCCCCCGGTCCGTGGACCGGGGGCACCCCTCGTACCCTCTGCGGGTCAGCCCTGGTCCTGGCCGCCGACGTGGTGGACGCGGACCATGTTCGTCGTGCCGGGGACGCCGGGGGGCGAGCCGGCCGTGATGACCACCGTGTCGCCGGCGTTGTAGCGGTTCAGCTTCAGCAGCTCCGAGTCGACCAGGTCCACCATCGCGTCCGTGTTGTCCACGTGCGGGACGACGTGGGCCTCGACGCCCCAGCTGAGGGCCAGCTGGTTGCGGGTGGACTCGTCCGTGGTGAAGGCGAGGATCGGCTGGGCGGCGCGGTAGCGGGAGAGGCGGCGCGCGGTGTCGCCGGACTTGGTGAAGGCGACCAGCGCCTCGCCGCTGAGGAAGTCCGCGATCTCGCAGGCCGCGCGGGCCACCGAACCGCCCTGGGTGCGCGGCTTCTTGCCCGGAACCAGCGGCTGGAGGCCCTTGGAGAGCAGCTCCTGCTCGGCGGCGACCACGATCTTCGACATGGTCTTGACGGTCTCGATCGGGTACGCGCCGACCGAGGACTCCGCGGAGAGCATGACCGCGTCCGCGCCGTCCAGGATCGCGTTGGCGACGTCGGACGCCTCGGCGCGGGTCGGACGGGAGTTGGTGATCATCGACTCCATCATCTGGGTCGCCACGACCACCGGCTTGGCGTTGCGCCGGCACAGCTCCACCAGGCGCTTCTGCACCATCGGGACGCGCTCCAGCGGGTACTCGACGGCGAGGTCGCCGCGGGCGACCATCACACCGTCGAACGCCATGACGACGCCCTCCATGTTCTCGACGGCCTGCGGCTTCTCCACCTTGGCGATGACGGGAACCCGGCGGCCCTCCTCGTCCATCACCTTGTGGACGTCCTTGACGTCGTTCGCGTCCCGCACGAAGGAGAGCGCGACCAGGTCGCAGCCCATCCGCAGGGCGAAGCGCAGGTCGTCGACGTCCTTCTCGGACAGGGCCGGCACGTTCACCGCGGCGCCCGGCAGGTTGATGCCCTTGTGGTCCGAGATCACCCCGCCCTCGATGACGATGGTGTGGACCCGGGGGCCCTCCACGGAGACGACCTTCAGCTCGACGTTGCCGTCGTTGATCAGGATCGGGTCGCCCTTGGCGACGTCGCCCGGCAGACCCTTGTAGGTGGTGCCGCAGATCGACTTGTCGCCGGGGACGTCCTCGGCGGTGATGACGAACTCGTCCCCGCGGACCAGTTCCACGGGGCCCTCGGCGAACTTCGCGAGGCGGATCTTCGGGCCCTGGAGGTCGGCGAGCACGCCGACCGCCCGCCCGGTCTCGGCGGCCGCCTTGCGGAGCCGGTCGTAACGACCCTGGTGTTCCGCGTGGGAGCCGTGACTGAAGTTGAAACGGGCCACGCTCATGCCGGCCTCGATCAGAGCGACGAGCTGCTCATGGGAGTCGACGGCGGGGCCGAGGGTGCAGACGATTTTCGAACGGCGCATGGGGCGAATCCTATCGGTTTGTTTCGCTGCGGAATATTCCGTCTGGCGGAAGATACAAAGGGGCGGGGGTCCGCTCAGTTGTCGACCAGTGCGAAGGTCTGTATGGCGATCTCCAGTTCCTCGTCCGTCGGCACCACGGCGACCGCGACGCGTGCGTAATCCGGCGAGATCAGGCGCGGTACCGCGGTCCGTACGGCGTTGAGGTCCGCGTCCACCGCCAGGCCCAGCTCCTCCAGACCCCGGATCGCGGCTTCCCGCACCGGGGCGGAGTTCTCCCCGACCCCGGCGGTGAAGACGACGGCGTCCACCCGGCCGAGGACCGCCGTGTAGGCGCCGATGTACTTCTTCAGCCGGTGGATGTAGATGTCGAAGGCGAGCGCGGCCCGCTCGTCGCCCTCGTCGATCCGGCGGCGGATCTCCCGCATGTCGTTGTCGCCGCACAGCCCCACCAGGCCGCTCTTCTTGTTGAGCAGGACGTCGATCTCGTCCGCCGACATCCCCGCCACCCGCTTCAGATGGAAGGTGACGGCCGGATCGATGTCACCGGAGCGGGTACCCATGACCAGCCCCTCCAAGGGGGTCAGTCCCATGGACGTCTCCACGCACCGGCCGCCCGCGACCGCCGAGGCCGACGCCCCGTTGCCCAGGTGCAGCACGATGACGTTGACGTCCTCCGGCTCCTTGCCCAGCAGCGCCGCCGCCTTGCGGGAGACGTACGCGTGCGAGGTGCCGTGGAAGCCGTAGCGGCGGATGCGGTGCGCGTCGGCCGTCTCCACATCGATCGCGTACCGCGCCGCGTACTCCGGCATCGTCGTGTGGAACGCCGTGTCGAACACCGCCACCTGCGGCAGGTCCGGCCGCAGCGACCTGGCGGTGCGGATGCCGGTGATGTTGGCCGGGTTGTGCAGCGGCGCCACCGGGACCAGCCGCTCGATCTCCTTCAGCACGTCGTCGGTGATCACGGTCGGCTCGGTGAACCGCAGCCCGCCGTGCACCACCCGGTGCCCGATCGCGGCCAGCTCCGGCGAGTCCAGGCCGAGCCCGTCCGCCGCCAGCTCCGCGGCCGCCGCCTTCAGCGCCTCGTCGTGGTCGGCGATCCGGCCCTCGCGCTCCCTGCTGCCGCCCGCGCCATCGGTCAGCGGGGTGTGGACGAGCCGGGAGGTCTCCTCGCCGATCCGCTCGACCAGTCCGGCCGCGAGCCGGGAGCGGTCGGTCATGTCCAGCAGCTGGTACTTCACGGAGGACGAGCCCGAGTTGAGCACGAGCACCCGGCGCGGCCGCCCGGCCGCCGTCGCGTCGGTGGTGTTCGGGGTGGTCATGCGGGTCACTCCTCGCCCTGGGCCTGGATCGCCGTGATCGCCACGGTGTTGACGATGTCCTGCACGAGCGCGCCGCGCGACAGGTCGTTGACCGGCTTGCGCAGCCCCTGGAGGACCGGGCCCACCGCCACCGCCCCCGCCGAACGCTGCACCGCCTTGTACGTGTTGTTGCCGGTGTTCAGGTCCGGGAAGATCAGGACCGTCGCCTGCCCCGCCACCTCGGACCCGGGCAGCTTGGTCGCCGCCACGCTCGGCTCGACCGCCGCGTCGTACTGGATGGGGCCCTCGATCCTGAGGTCCGGCCGGCTCCCGCGCACCCGCTCCGTCGCCGCGCGCACCTTGTCCACGTCCGCGCCGCTGCCCGAGGTGCCCGTCGAGTACGACAGCATCGCGATCCGGGGGTCCACGCCGAAGCGGGCGGCGGTCGCGGCCGACTGGACCGCGATGTCCGCAAGCTGCTCGGCGTCCGGGTCCGGGTTGACCGCGCAGTCGCCGTACACCAGCACCCGGTCGGCCAGGCACATGAAGAAGACGGACGAGACGATCGAGGCGTCCGGCTTCGTCTTGATGATCTCGAAGGCCGGCCGGATCGTCGCCGCCGTGGAGTGCACCGCGCCGGAGACCATGCCGTCCGCCAGGCCCTCCTCGACCATCAAGGTGCCGAAGTAGTTGACGTCCGAGACGACGTCGTACGCCAGCTCCACCGTCACCCCGCGATGCGCCCGCAGGGCGGCGTACCGCTCGGCGAAGGACTGGCGCAGCTCGGAGGTCTGCGGGTCGATGAGCTGGGTCTGGGCAAGGTCGATGCCCAGGTCGGCGGCCTTCTTGCGGATGACGTCCGGGTCGCCCAGCAGCGTGAGGTCGCAGACGTCGCGCCGCATCAGGACGTCCGCGGCGCGCAGCACCCGTTCCTCGGTGCCCTCCGGCAGCACCACCCGGCGCCGGTCCGCGCGCGCCTGCTCCAGCAGCTCGTGCTCGAACATCATCGGGGTGACCCGGCCGCTGCGGGCGACGGATATCCGGTCGAGGAGGGCGGCGGTGTCCACATGGCGCTCGAAGAGGCCGAGGGCGGTCTCGGCCTTGCGCGGGGTGGCCGCGTTCAGCTTGCCTTCCAGGGCGAACAGTTCTCCGGCGGTGGGGAAGGAGCCGCCGGCCACCGACACGACCGGGGTGCCCGGGGCGAGCCGTGCGGCCAGCGTGAGTATCTCCTCGCCGGGCCGCTCGTCCAGGGTCAGCAGCACCCCGGCGATCGGCGGCGTCCCGGCGCTGTGCGCGGCCAGCGAGCCGACCACCAGGTCCGCGCGGTCGCCCGGCGTGACCACCAGGCAGCCCGGTGTCAGCGCCTTCAGCAGGTTCGGCAGCATCGCCCCGCCGAAGACGAAGTCCAGCGCGTCCCTGGCCAGCCCGGAGTCGTCGCCCAGCAGCACCGTGCCGTCCAGGGCCGCGGTGATCTGGGCGACCGTGGGCGCCGCGAGGGCCGGTTCGTCCGGCAGGACCGAGCAGGGCACCGGCAGGGTCGCGGACAGGCGTTCCGCGACGACGTCGCGGTCGGCCGGGGCCACCCGGTTCACGATCATCGCCAGCACGTCGCAGCCCAGCCCGGCGTAGGCCCGGTACGCGTTGCGCGTCTCGGCGCGCACCGATTCGGCGTTCTGGTCCTGGCCGCCGACGACCGCGATCACCGAGGCGCCGAACTCGTTGGCCAGCCGGGCGTTGAGCGCCAGCTCGTCGGGGAGCTGGGTGGCGGCGTAGTCGGTGCCGAGGACGAGCACGACCTCGTAGCCGGCGGCCACCCGGTGGAAGCGCTCGACGAGCCGGGACACCAATTCGTCGGTACCCTGCTCGGCCTGGATCGCGGACGCCTCGTGGTAGTCCATCCCGTACACCGTGGCCGGGTCCTGGGAGAGCCGGTAGCGGGCCCGCAGCAGCTCGAAGAGGCGGTCGGGGTCGTCGTGGACGAGGGGGCGGAACACCCCGACCCGGTCCACCTGGCGGGTCAGCAGCTCCATGACGCCCAGGTCCACGACCTGGCGGCCGTCCCCCCGGTCGATCCCGGTCACGTACACGCTGCGCGTCACGCGTGCTCTCCCGTCGTCTCTGGTCCGGTATGGTGCCCGGTTCGAGTGGTAATCGCCCGTTTGACGATACCCGTGGGGGCGGCGCCGCCGCCCGCCGGACGACTGCCCCGCGAGGGCACCGGCAGGCGGCCCCCGGACGGCCGGGAGCGCGAGCCGCGCGCCCGGCGTGGGACACTCGTCGTGACTCACGGTACGGGGGACGAGGAAGAAGCCCCCGTTCCGGATGCCAACGGACGGGCCCAGCGAGCAGGAGATACAGCAGGATGCGCATCGGAGTTCTCACCGCAGGCGGCGACTGCCCCGGCCTGAACGCAGTGATCCGTTCGGTCGTCCACCGGGCCGTCGTCGGCCACGGAGACGAGGTCATCGGCTTCGAGGACGGCTTCAAGGGCCTCCTCGACGGCCACTTCCGCCCCCTCGACCTGAACGCGGTCAGCGGCATCCTCGCCCGCGGCGGCACCATCCTCGGCTCCGCCCGCCTGGAGCGCGCCCGGCTGCGCGAGGCCGCCGAGAACTGCGCCGAGCTGAGCCGGCGCTACGGGATGGACGCGCTCATCCCGATCGGCGGCGAGGGCACCCTCACCGCCGCCCGGATGCTGTCGGACGCCGGGATGCCCGTCGTCGGCGTCCCCAAGACCATCGACAACGACATCTCCTCCACCGACCGCACGTTCGGATTCGACACCGCCGTGGGGGTCGCGACGGAGGCCATAGACCGTCTGAAGACCACCGCCGAGTCCCACCAGCGCGTGATGGTCGTCGAGGTGATGGGCCGCCACGCGGGCTGGATCGCGCTGGAGTCCGGCATGGCCGGCGGCGCCCACGGCATCTGCCTGCCCGAGCGCAGGTTCGAGGTGGACGACCTGGTCAAGATGGTCGAGGAGCGCTTCGCGCGCGGCAAGAAGTTCGCGGTCATCTGCGTCGCCGAGGGCGCGCACCCGGCCGAGGGCTCCATGCCGTACGCCAAGGGCGAGATCGACCAGTACGGGCACGAGCGCTTCCAGGGCATCGGCAACCGCCTGGCCGTCGAGCTGGAGAAGCGGCTCGGCAAGGAGGCCCGGCCGGTCATCCTGGGCCACGTCCAGCGCGGCGGCACCCCGACCGCCTACGACCGCGTCCTCGCCACCCGCTTCGGCTGGCACGCGGTGGAGGCAGCGCACCGCGGCGACTTCGGCCGGATGACCGCGCTGCGCGGCAACAACATCGAGATGGTGCCGCTCGCCGAGGCGGTCACCCAGCTCAAGACGGTCCCGCTGGACCGGATGCACGAGGCCGAGTCGGTCTTCTGACCGGCCCGCCGGGCGGCGCCCCCGCGGCCGTTACGACGCGGGGGTCGCCGCCTCCCAGAACCGGGGGACGATCCGGTCCAGGAAGGCCCGGCCCTCGTCGCCTGAGCCGCCGGGCCGGTCCGTGCCGGTGCTGCTCCAGCTGAGCGTGGTGACCATCAGCGCCTGGTAGTCCGTGTGCAGCCGCTCCAGGGCGTCCTGCACCCGGCGCTTGTCCAGCGGCACCAGCTTGGCCACCGGCCGGGTGTGCGCCTGCCAGCGCGTCGTCACCGCGGTGCGCAGCAGGCCCGCCAGCTCCTCCTCGCGCCCGGCCGCCGCCACGAAACCCGCGGGCGACAGCTCCAGGGCCTCGGTCAGGGCCGCGGACTGGCGCTCGTTGCCCCGCCACCGCCCGGACTCCTCCATCCGCAGATACGCGGAGGCGGCCATCCCCACCCGTGCCGCCAGCTCGTCCGGGGTCAGCCCGCGGGCGACCCGGTGCTCGCGCAGGCTGCGCGCGGCCGTCAGCAGCTCGCCCGGCGCGCACCACAGCACCCCGGCCAGCGCGGTCAGTTCGTACTCGGAGGGAACGGCCAGGCCGCGTTCCCATTCGGCCACGGTCTCCGCGGTGATCCGCAGTCCGTACTGGGCGCCGAGGCCGTAGGCGACATGGCCGGGGGCCATTCCCAGGGCCTCGCGGAGTCTTCGCGCGGCGGGGGCGTTGAACGGGGGAGTGGGGTGCACGCGCCCACCGTAAGGAGGCGGGGGCCTGTCTGACTACGGTGTGTTCGCCCGAGAATACGGCTCATAGGAAGGTCCTAGGTACAAAAGCCGCACGGGGGGACCGACCGGCCGGCCCGGCCGCCCCCGCCGCCTTCCGGTTCAGCGCTTCTCGGCCTGCCAGCGGTAGTGCAGCTCGGGCCGCCCCACCTGCCCGTACTGCGGGCTGCGCACCGCCCGCCCCACCGTCACCAGGTATTCCAGATAGCGGCGCGCCGTGATCCGCGAGATGCCCAGCTCCAGCCCCGCCGCCGCGGCCGTCAGTCCGTCGGGGGCCGCCCGCAGCGCGCCGGTCACCGACTCCAGCGTCGGGCCGCTCAGCCCCTTGGGCAGCCGGGCCGGCTCCGGGGCGCGCAGCGCGGCCAGCGCCCGGTCCACCTCGTCCTGCCCGCTCGCCTCCCCGGCCGCCGCCCGGAACTCCGCGTACCGCACCAACCGGTCCCGCAGGGTCGCGAAGGTGAACGGTTTCAGCACGTACTGGACGACGCCCAGCGAGACGCCCTCGCGGACCACCGCCAGGTCGCGGGCCGAGGTCACCGCGATCACGTCCGCCGCGTGCCCGGCGGCCCGCAGCGAGCGCAGCAGCGCCAGCCCGTGCCCGTCCGGCAGGTAGAGGTCCAGGAGCAGCAGATCGACCGGGGTGCGCTCCAGCGCCCGGACCGCCTCGGCGCGCGAGTGCGCCACGGCGGCCACGGCGAAGCCGGGCACCCGGCCCACGTACAGCCGGTGCGCGTCCGCCGCGACCGGGTCGTCCTCGACGACCAGCACCCGGATCACGCCCGCACCCCCGCGTCCAGCGGCAGCCGCACGGTGAACTCCGCGCCCCCGTCCGGCCCCTGCTCCAGGGCCACCGTGCCGCCGCCCCGGTGCGCGGCCTGGCG
>NZ_JAKRGC010000098.1 GCF_022347745.1 Streptomyces sp. OfavH-34-F | reverse complement strand
GGTCCGGGACTGCGGGGTGCGGCCCCCGCTCGGCCGGCCGGTCGCCGGGCCGTGGCAGTCCGTGCTGACGCTGCTGCCGTTCCCGGGCCCGGCGGCGCCGAGGCTGGTGGAGCGCGCGGGGCTGGTGGGCGTCCAGCGGGTGGCGCCGGACGAGGCGGCGGTCCTCGGCCGTGCGCTGCGGCTGCCGGACGAAACGGCCCGGGCGCTGCCTCGGCTCGGGGACGACATGGTGCTGTGGTGCGCGCCGGGCCACCACGCGCTGGTCGCGGTGCGGCCGACGGACATCGAGACCGGGCTCCTCGGCGAACCCCGCCGCCTGGACTGACACCCACCGGCCGACGCCCACCGGCTGACGTCCACCCGCCGCCGGTCACCAGCCGGCACCCACCGCCTGACGCCCGCCCACCTCCGGTCACCGGCCGCCGGTCACCAGTCGGCACCCACCGCCTGACGTCCACCCGCCGCCGGTCACCAGCCGGCACCCACCGCCTGACGCCCGCCCACCTCCGGTCACCGGCCGCCGGTCACCAGTCGGCACCCACCGTCTGACGTCCACCCACCGCCGCACCCGGCCGGCATCCGTCCGCTGACATCCCCCGCCGCCCGCGCCCATTCCCGCCGGGCCGCCGGCCGGGGGTCCGCCGCCCCTGCCCTCCCGGGCCCTCCCGTGCTGTCCCCGCCGCCTCTGGCCGCGCGGCCGTGCGCCGTGTATCCAGGAAACCCGCGCACTCAGGAAACCCGCGTACCCGGGGGAACCTCGTACCGGGGAGTCCCCGTACCGGGGAGTCCCCGTACCGGGGGAACCCCGTACCTGGGAAAACCCGTACCCGGAATTCCGCGCCGCCGCACGTGAAGGAGACGGCCTTGCCCGAGCAGAAGAACGTCCGCAGGTCCGGGGCGCAGGACGCCGTGCGCAGGGCCGGGGCCGGGGCGGCGGCGGGCGTCCGGCAGGAAGGGCTCCTCGGCCTCCAGGGCACGGTCGGCAACGCCGTCGTGCTGCAGATGCTGCGGCGGGCGGACCGGCTCCGGGAGCAGGACGAGCACCGCCATGGCCCGGGCTGCGACCACGAGGGGACCGGGCGGGAGGGGCGTCCGGTGCAGCGTTCCACCGTCCATGACGTGCTGCGCCGGGCCGGGCGGCCCCTGGACGAGGCGACGCGCACCGACATGGAGGCCCGGCTGGGCGCCGACTTCTCCGACGTCCGCATCCACGACGACGCCTCGGCCAGGGCGTCCGCGGCCGAGGTCGGGGCCCGCGCCTACACGTCCGGCAGCCATGTCGTGCTCGGCCGGGGCGGCACGGACAAGCACACCCTCGCCCATGAGCTGACCCACGTCATCCAGCAGCGGCAGGGCCCCGTCGCCGGCACCGACGACGGCAGCGGGCTCAAGGTCTCCGACCCGTCCGACCGGTTCGAGCGCGAGGCCGAGGCCAACGCGACCCGGGTGATGCGCGCCGGCGCCCGCACCCCGGCCGCAGAGCAGTCCGCGCCGCAGCCGGGGCACCCCGCGTCCGGCGGCGGCGAGTCGATCCAGCGCGTCAAGTCGTGCACGTGCACCGACCCGTACTGCATGAACGGGGAGCGGTGCTCCTACGCGACGCCGTCCTACACGCTCGGCCAGCACGGCAACAAGACGAAGGAGCAGGCGCGCCTCAGTTCGCTGTACAACACCACGGTCAACGGCTCGACGCACCAGTCGGAGCACCTCTTCGGGTACCGGGTCCTCCAGGGCGACAGCACGCTGACGCGCGGCCGGTCCGCGGAGGCGAGGACGCTGGAGAACAACGCCCTCGCCTACCAGGAGCTGCACGCGGCGCACCGCGCCCATCCGGGCACCGGCACCTCCTCGCAGGTGGGGCCCTCGGGGTTCAACGCGGACTCGTACCGGCACGACACCCACAGCCTGCTCGCCGCGCACCAGGCCGGGGCGGCGGGGCAGCTGAACACGCTCGGCTACATGCACAACCAGAACGGCCAGCTGCTCAACCCCAACGACCCCAACGTCCGGGCGACCAACGACTCCCATCTCCAGATGATCTTCGCGCAGGCGCAGCGGGGCGTGGACATGGCGGCCAACGTCAACGGGCAGAACGTGATCCAGAACGTCCCGTTCACCTGGGAGGAGTTGCTGGAGCAGCGCACCGCCCACCTGATGCGGTCGATGAGCCGGCAGGACGCCGAGAACCAGGCCAGGACGGAACTCGGCCCCTACTACTACTGAGCCGGGTCCGGCAGGAGCGGCAGCAGTTCCGGCAGGTGCCCGTCCGAGGCGGCGGCCGCGGCGACGCGTTCCGCCGGGACCTCCTCGTACAGCGTGGTGCGCGGCTTCGCGGGCCGGCCGGCGAGTTCGGCGATGGCGGTCAGGTCGCGGACCGAGCGGTAGGAGCCGTAACCCGACCCGGCCATGCGGGAGATGGTCTCCTCCATCAGGGTGCCGCCCAGGTCGTTGGCGCCGGAGCGGAGCATCTCCGCCGCGCCCTGCGTCCCGAGCTTGACCCAGCTCGTCTGGATGTTGGTGATGTGCGGGTGCAGCAGCAGGCGGGCCATCGCGGTGACGGCCCGGTTGTCGCGGTCGGTGGGGCCGGGGCGGGCGATGCCTGCGAGGTAGACGGGCGCGTTGGTGTGGATGAACGGCAGGGTCACGAACTCCGTGAAGCCGCCGGTCTCCTGCTGGAGCGCGGCCAGGGTGCGCAGGTGGCCCAGCCAGTGGCGGGGCTGGTCGACGTGCCCGTACATCATGGTGGAGGAGGAGCGCAGGCCCACCTCGTGGGCGGTCCTGATGACCTCCAGCCAGGTCGCGGTGGGCAGCTTGCCCTTGGTGAGGACCCAGCGGACCTCGTCGTCCAGGATCTCGGCGGCGGTGCCGGGGATGGAGCCGAGACCGGCCTCCTTCGCGGCGAGCAGCCAGTCCCGGACGGACAGGCCGGTGCGGGTGGCGCCGTTGACGACCTCCATGGGTGAGAAGGCGTGGACGTGCATGCCGGGCACGCGTTCCTTCACCGCGCGGGCGATGTCGAAGTAGGCCGTGCCGGGCAGGTCCGGGTGGATGCCGCCCTGCATGCAGACCTCGACGGCGCCCACGTCCCACGCCTGCGCGGCCCGGTCGGCGACCTGGTCCAGGGAGAGGGTGTACGCGTCGGCGTCGGTGCGGCGCTGGGCGAAGGCGCAGAAGCGGCAGCCGGTGTAGCAGACGTTGGTGAAGTTGATGTTGCGGGTGACGATGTACGTGACGTCGTCGCCGACCACGTCCCGGCGCAGGGTGTCCGCGATCCGGCACAGCTCGTCCAGGGCGGGGCCGTCCGCGTGGAGCAGGGTGAGCGCCTGGTCGTCGGTGAGCTTCGTCGGGTCGTCGGCGGCCCGGCTCAGCGCGGCGCGCACGTCCCCGTCGATCCGGGAGGGCACCATGCCGGGGGCCGCCGCCTCGCGCAGCGCCTCCCAGTTCCCGTAGACGACGTCGAAGTCGTCGCGGCGGTCGGCGGTGCGGCCCTCGGTGTCGATGGTGCGGTGCAGGTCGGTGCGGCCGGAGGCGTTGAACCCCTCGTCGGGCTCCTGCCAGGGCAGCCCTTCGGGGATCGCGCCCTCCTTCGCGAGCCCGGTGTCCGGGTCGGCGAGCGCGCGCACGTGCGGCAGGAGGCGCGGGTCGAGCCAGGGTTCGCCGCGCTGGATGAACTCCGGGTAGATGGTGAGGCGTTCGCGCAGCGTGAACCCGGACTCGGCGGTGCGGGCGGCGAGTTCGTCGATGTGCGGCCAGGGGCGCTCGGGGTTGACGTGGTCCGGGGTGAGCGGCGACACGCCGCCCCAGTCGTCGATGCCGGCGCCGATGAGCAGGGCGTACTCGGCGTCCACGAGGTTCGGCGGGGCCTGGATGCGGGCGGACGGGCCGAGGATGTGGCGGGCGACGGCGATCGTGGCGGCCAGCTCCTCCAGCTCGGCGTCGGGCATGCCGCGCATCGCGGTGTCGGGCTTGGCCCGGAAGTTCTGGACGATGACTTCCTGGATGCCGTGGTAGGCGCGGGCGGTCCGGCGCAGCGCGAAGAGGGCGTCGGCGCGTTCCTCGTACGTCTCGCCGATGCCGATGAGGAGGCCGGTGGTGAACGGCACGTTGGAGCGGCCGGCGTCCTCCAGGACGCGCAGGCGTACGGCGGGCTCCTTGTCGGGGGAGCCGTGGTGGGGGCCGCCGGGCTCGGACCAGAGCCGGGTGGCGGTGGTCTCCAGCATCATGCCCATGGAGGGGGCGACCGGCTTGAGGCGCTGGAGGTCGGTCCAGGTCAGCACGCCGGGGTTGAGGTGGGGCAGCAGCCCGGTCTCCTCCAGCACCCGGATCGCCATGGCGCGCACATAGGCGAGGGTGTCGTCGTACCCCTCGGCCTCCAGCCACTCCCGGGCCTCGGGCCAGCGGTCCTCCGGCCGGTCCCCCAGCGTGAACAGGGCCTCCTTGCAGCCCATCGCGGCGCCCTCGCGGGCGATGGCCAGCACCTCGTCGGGCGACAGGAACATGCCGTGCCCGGCGCGGCGGAGCTTGCCGGGCACGGTGACGAACGTGCAGTAGTGGCACTTGTCGCGGCAGAGCCGGGTCAGCGGGATGAACACCTTGCGGGAGTACGTGATGACCCCCGGCCGTCCCGCCGCCGCCAGGCCGGCGTCCCGGACCCGTGCGGCGGACGCGGCGAGGTCTCTCAGGTCCTCGCCGCGCGCCCGGAGCAGCACGGCGGCCTCGGTCTCGTCGAGGGCGACACCGTCACGGGCGCGCCTGAGCGCACGCCGCATGGCGTTGGTGGTCGGGAGTCCGCGCTGGGGATCGGTCATGGTCCGAGCATACGAGCGGGCCCCCGGCGGGGGCCCGACCGGATCTCGCCGCAGGTCATCGCGGTTCGGCCGGCATCGCGCGCGGCGTCACCAGGTGGCGCCCGCGGGCTCCTCGATGGTGGCGTTGATGCGGTTGAACAGGTTGGTGAGGCCGATCATCAGGATGATGGCGGAGAGCTGCTCCTCGGTGAAGTGGTCGGCGGCCTCGTTCCACAGCTCGTCGGAGACCGCCTTGCCGGAGCGGTCGGCGAGCCGGGTGACCGACTCGGTCAGGGCGAGGGCGGCGCGCTCCTCGTCGGTGAAGAAGGGGGCCTCGCGCCAGGCGGCCACGGCGTGCAGGCGCTCGTCCGTCTCGCCGTGCTTCTTCGCTCCGGCGACCCCGCCGAAGACGCAGGCGCTGCACCCGTTGATCTGGCTGGCCCGCAGGTGCACCAGTTCCAGGATCTGCGGGGCGACCCCGCCCTGGTACATGGCCTTGTAGATGTTCTGGATGCCCTTCATGGCGTCCGGAAGCACCATGGCGGGGTTCTTCATCCGGGCGGACAGGGCGGGGGTGGTGCGGGTGGTGGTGCTGTTGCTGCTGTCGGTGCTCATCTCTGGTGATCTCCCGTGATCCGTTAGCGTGTTCACCGGATCGACGTATCCGCGCACGGGGGTGTGACAGATGGACGGAACTTTTTCTGCGACGGACCGGTTCGAGGCCGAACGGCCCGGACTGCACGCGGTCGCGTACCGGATGCTCGGCTCGCTCGCCGAGGCGGACGACGCCGTCCAGGAGGCGTGGCTGCGGCTGGAGCGCAGCGATGTGAGCGAGGTCAGGAACCTGGGCGCCTGGCTGACGACCGTCGTCGGCCGGATCTGCCTGGACCTGCTCAGGGCGCGGACCACGCGGCGCGAGGAGCCGCTGCCCGAGCAGGACGGGTCGGTGCGGCTGCCGGACCCGGTGGTGACCGAGCTGCGGCGGGTCGATCCCGAACGGGAGGTGCTGATCGCCGACTCGGTGGGCATCGCGCTGATGATCGTCCTGGAGACCCTGTCCCCGGCCGAACGCCTCGCCTTCGTGCTGCACGACATGTTCGACGTGCCCTTCGACGACATCGCGCCCGTCCTCGGCCGGACGACGGTCTCCACCCGGCAGCTCGCCAGCCGGGCCCGCCGCCGTGTGCAGGGCGCGGCCCCGGCCGCCGACACGGACAACGCCCGCAAGCACGACGTGGTCGAGGCGTTCCTGAGCGCGTCGCGCGGTGGCGACTTCGAGGCGCTGCTGGCCGTGCTCGACCCGGACGTGGTGGCGCGGTCGGACGGCGGGGCGCTGCTGCCGAGCCTGCTGCGGCGCGGGGCGGCGGAGGTGGCGTCGCAGGCGATAACCTTCGCCCGGTTCGCCGCCGAGGCCCGCATCGTGCTCGTCAACGGGACGCCGGGGGTCGTCGCGTACGCCGACGGCCGGCCGCTGTCCGTGATGTCGTTCACCGTCCGGGACGGCCGGGTCGCCGGGCTCGACATCCTCACCGACCCGGCCCGCCTGTCCGGGCTGGGCCTGCCGGCCTGAGGGGTCCGGACGCCGGGCGCCGTCCGGCAACGCCCGGTGCGCGATCGGCTCCTCGCGTACCGTTCCGCCCATGACTGCGGGTTTCGAGGGACGCGTGATCGACGGGCGTTTCGAACTGCTGGAGCGGCTCGGTGGCGGAGGCATGGGGCTGGTCTGGCGGGCGCGGGACGTCGTCCTGCACCGGGAAGTGGCGCTGAAGGAGGTACGGCCGCCCGATCCGGAGCTGCTGCGGCTGCGCCCGGACGCGCCGGAGATGCTGCGGAAGCGGGTGCTGCGGGAGGCCGTCTCGCTGGCCCGGATCACCCACCCGAACGTGGTGACCATCCATCACATCGTGAGTTCGCCGGAGGTGGAGCACCCCTGGCTGGTGATGGAGCTGGTCCCGGGCGGCTCGCTCCAGGACCGGCTGGAGCGCGGCCCGTGCGCCCCGGCCGAGGCGGCGCGCCTGGGCCGGGGCGTGCTGGCCGGGCTGCGGGCCGCGCACGAGGCGGGCATCCTGCACCGCGACGTGAAGCCGGGCAACGTGCTGCTGCGGACGGACGGCACGCCGCTGCTCACGGACTTCGGGATCGCCGCCGTGCGCGAGGCGACCAGCCTCACCAACACCGGTGAGCTGGTGGGCTCCCCCGACTACATGGCTCCGGAACGGCTGCGCGGGCACGACGACGAACCGTCGTCCGACCTGTGGTCGCTGGCGATGATGCTGTACGTCGCGGTCGAGGGCCACCACCCGATGCGCCGTTCGTCCACGCTCGCCACCCTGGCCGCGATCCTGGAGGAGGACGTCCCGGCCCCCCGGCGGGCGGGGGCGCTCGGCCCCGTACTGCGGTCGGTCCTGGTCAAGGACGTCGCCTCGCGGCCGGACGTGGAGCAGCTGGACCGGCTGCTCGCCGAGGCGGCGGAGGACCGCCCCGCCCCGGTCGTCGAGGACGCGCGACCGGGCTCCGGCCCCTCGGCCGCGTACACCCCGACGGAGCCCGGAACCCCGGCCCCGACGGCCGGCTACACCCCCACGGAGCCGGGAACCCCGGCGCCGGCGGGTGCTTCTCGGCCGCCGCGACCGGAACCGGCCGACGCCCGGCCGGGCGGGGACACCGACGGCCGGGGCGAGCCCTCGGCGGCGACGGGCCGGACACCGGTACAGGGCGCCGGGGGCAGCCGGGTCGTGCGCCGGGTGCTGATACCCGGAGTCCTGCTGACCGTCGTGGCGGCCGGGCTGCTGGCCAGGGGCGTCATACCCGGCCTCGGCAACGACGACGCGTCCGCGGGCGCCAAGCCCACGCCGTCCGCGACCCGCTCCTCCTCCCCCACCCCGAAGCCGACCCCCACGCCCTCGCCCACGCCCTCGCCCACACCGACCCAGGACACGGATCTGGTCAGCGCGGCGGGCGGCCGGAGGATCGTCAAGGAACTCAAAGCGGTGACGGGCGGAACGAAGGTGCTCGCCTGGTTCTCCATCCACCAGGGCCACGCCTCGGGCAACGTGCCCGTGAAGGACAAGAAGATGCCGAACGACCAGGTCTACGACGGCTTCTCGTACAACGACGGCTCCGGCAAGCTCGACGGCAACAAGGGCATCCTCGACGGTCAGACCCCGATGGACCTCAGCGAGGTCGACTGGGACAGCTTCCCCCGCCTCCTGCGCGTCGGCTACAAGGAGATGGGCGTACGGAACGCGGACCCCACGAAGACGTATGTGATCTTCGACTGGGAAGACGGCAAGCAGGCCATGCGGTTCTACATCAACGGCGACTACCGGACCTCGGCCATGCTCACCGCCTCGTTCGACGGCACGATCCTGCGGCGCCACAACGCGCGCTGACCCCGGCTACGGGGTGCCCGGCGCCCCGTCCCTCACTCCAGTCCGCGCTTCGCGCGCTCCTGCGCGGTCAGGGTTTCCAGGAGCTTCTTCGGGTCCACGTGGTAGTCGCGCTCGTCCAGGGCGTCGTAGTCCCTGGCGGCGAGAGGCAGGCCCAGGGCGTCGAGTCGGGCGACGATCTGCGCGTACGCGAGGCGCTCGTCCGGTTCGTCCTGGTAGGCGGACTGTTCGGCGGCGGCGGCCTCGGCGAGGGTGGTGCCGCGCAGGTGCCACAGGGTGAACTCGGTGTCGAGGCCGATGGGGCGCCAGGCCGGGGAGGCGGGCTCGTCCGGGTGCAGCCAGTAGCCGACCCAGCCCATGGCGCCCTTGGCGACGAGCTTGACGTGCTCCGCCATCCGCGCGGTGGCGGCGTGGACGGCCTGCATCTTCGGGGCCGCCAGCTCCTCCTCGCTGAGGTAGTCGGTGTCCAGGAAGGGGTGCGGCTCGTCCGGCTCGAAGAACTCCAGGTCGAGCAGGCGCGCGAAGTCGCTGCGGCCCTCCCACTGCGCGATCAGCAGCGTACGCAGGTCGTCCGGCACCGGCCGTCCGTCCAGCCGCTCCCGGGAGAACTCCGCGAGCTGTTCGTCGTACAGGGCGTCCACGTGGCCCCTCCTGTGGGGTCGGTCCTCGATCCTGCCGCCAACGTAACAGCGGCCTCGGACAACGACCCCACCGCCGCTCAGGAGTAGGTCCAGCGCCAGGAGCTCCCGCTGCTGCTGCACCTGATCCGCGCACCGGTCGCCGTGGTGGTCACGGCGCCGTGGTCGCTGTTCCGGCAGAACTGCCCGGCGCGGTAGCAGTTGCCCGCGTTGGACTTGATGGAACACGTGCCGGTGGCCTGGGAACCGCCGCCGCCCGAACCCGACGAGGTCGCCTTGGTGACCCGCACGGTGACGGTCGGGCCGGGGACCTCCACCTTCTTCGTCCGGGTCACGGTGACCGTGGGCGCCGGAGCGGGCGACGCGGTCTCGGTGGCCGTGGCGGTGGCGGTCACCGTGACCGTGGCCGCCGGCTTGGCGCTGACCGTCGCGGCCCCCGAACCGCCCTGCCCGGACTCCGAACAACCGACGGCCCCCAGAGCCAGCAGGGCCACCCCGCCGATCCATATCTGCTTGCGCCGGCTCAACACCTTGCCCATGCGGTCCCCCCACACGTCTCGTCCTGTGTCACGTCAAGTGAGGAGACCGTAGCCCCTCGTACGAGTTGTGGGGGAATCATGAAGGAGCGGTGACCCTATTGTGACCAGGGGCAGGAGTCCTCAAGGGCTGGCTGTATCAGCGGGAAGCCCGCGAACCTCAGGTGTCCGCAGACAGAAGATGATGGTGCCAGCGAAGCTGCGGGTGCCCGTCGATCCAGTAGGTATGGGCCTCTCGGGTAACACGGAGCCTTACGTCGGTGACGTCGGGACGGTTCGCGTCCTGCCACTCTGTGAGGGACTGCTCAATCGTGTCCCACAGCGCCACGGGCCCTCCCTGGCGAACCGTCCAGCCCCCACCGCTCTCCGTGAACGCGGCGAACGACTCGCGGTCCGGGTCGAAGAGGTACAGCAACCGGTCTCCCTCCGGCGTGGCGGCGCGGACGAACCGCGCTCCCGGCGCGGCGAGTTGCGCGACGAAGGCCGGCATCCAGTCCTCCAGCAGCAGCGGGGACACCTTGGCCGCGCGTTCCGTATCGGCGTAGGCGGCTCGGGCGGAAAGGTCGCCGTCGATCGGCGCCTGCGCCTGAGAGCGGGCCTGCATGAACGAACTGCGGCCGACGATCCTGCCCTCGGCGGTCCCATCCTCGGCGACCGTCACCTTCGCCAGCCCCGTCCCGTACCCCCATGTCCCGCCCACCGTGGCGAGGACGATGCCCCCAGGCGTGGTCTGCCTGATCCAGGTGTACGGGATGCGGCGAACCGCGCACGTGGCGATGACACGGTCGTACGGGGCGCGACGGGGATGGCCGAGGAGCCCGTCTCCGGTGACGGTCCAGGTCGAGTGGCCTGCGGTCTCCAGGGCGGCGTCGGCTCGGGCTGCGACGTCCATGTCCACCTCAACGGTGGTGACGTTGTCCTCCCCGAGACGGCTGCACATCAGGGCGCAGGAGTATCCGGTCCCCGTGCCGATCTCCAGGATCCGGTGGCCGTCTTCCACATCCAGTTTCTCCAGCATGTCCACGACGGTGAACGGGGTGGTGGACGACGAGGTGGGGGAACCGGTAACGAGGTCGCTTACCTGGTCGGCGGTGAGGTGCCCGTCGAGCTGGGTGGTCAGGGACTCGTCGCGGTAGGCGATCCGCGTCCACTCGGCCGGGGTGGTTCTCAGGGCGGTCACGGGACGCCACCGGCCGCCCTCCACGGGCAGGAAGACTCCAGGATTCAGGAACAGTTCGCGCGGAACGGCCTCCACCGCCGCCCGCCAGCCGGGATGAGCGAGGACACCGGCCTGTGTCAGACGGGTGGCGAGGCCACGGCGCTCGTCGACGGTGTCGGTCATGGGGCGGCTCCTTCGGTGAGCAGTGTGGCGAATGCGGCGGACATGGCCAGGCCGGTGGCTTCTTCCAGCCATCCCCACTGTCCGTTCGGGTTCAGCTCCAGCCACCAGAGGTCACCGGCACGGTCCACGGCGAGGTCGAAGCTCCCCGAGGCCAGTCCGAAGTGATCGAGGTAGGCGAGGAGCGCCTTCTCCGTCCGGCTGGGCAGGTCCACCACGCGGTAGGACAGGGCCGAGTAGTCCTTGCGCCAGTCGAGCAGCCCGGACTCGATCCGTACGGCGAACACCTCACCACCGACAACCAGCACGCGGAGGTCGGCGACCTTGTCCACGACGGCCTGGAACAGGTGCGGCACCAGGGCCACGCTCGCGTCGATCTCCTCGGTGGTGACCGGATCGGCCCAGCCGGTGACGGGAACGCCGTCGCGTCGGCAGGGCGTCCAACGGAGGATTTTGAAGAGCACCTGGCCGTGGTTGTCGATGAAGGCTCGTGCCTCGTCCGGGTCGTTCGTGACCAGCGTCGGAGGGACAACCAGCCCAAGGCGCTGGGCGACAGCGAGCTGAGCGGGTTTGTAGTCGGCGGCGGCGTTGCGCAGCGGATGGTTGACCCACAGGGGCCCGTCCAGGGCGTACAGGGCCCCGCCGAGGCCGTACCGGACCTGAGCGGACGCGAACCGCGCTTCGTCCGCGCCGAGGTGATCGAAGGTGGGCCACACCGGGCGGCGCCAGTAGACCGATCGAACGCGGGTCAGGTCCACGGTCCTGGACGGAGTGCGAAGCTGCCCGCCCACCGGGGCCGGGCAGCTTCCGAACCGGGCGGAGACCGTCAGGGCCGAGCCGATGTCGGCCGGGTTGAACCTGGTCACGGGTACGTTGCGCCGGCCCAGCTCGGCGATCACCATGTCGGCGGTCAGGTCGTCCGCCTCGGTCGCCACGAGCACCGGCCTCTCGTCGGTCATCGGTCAGTCCTGCTGGGAGTCCTGGTCGTGGCCCTGGTCGTTCTGGGAGTCGCTGTTCGTGACCGTGCTCGTCTCGGTGCCCTTGCTGGTGCCGTGCTTGCCCATCTCGATCACGGTGCCCGTGTGGTCGGTGTAGACGCCGAGTTGCGTGTCGGGGTCGAGCACAACCGACGTGTGGGGGCGGTGGGTGACGGTCGGGTACGGGGCGAGCCTGCCGGCTCCCCATGGACGCGTCACGATCCCGGCTGCGGTGGACATCTTGGCCTCCTCGAAGGCAGTGAGTGGTTGTTGCCGAATCCGAAGCTACGGTCGCGGCGGATGGAGTAGAACTGACTGTGGGTACGGGTTCGCTGACCGAGCGCGTACGAAGGGGGTGGCGTGGGGACGGCGGAAGGTGCGCGTGGGCGTGCCCGCACCGGCCTGATCGCCGGGTTCGTTCTGCGTGTGGCCCGAGAGAGTACGGCCGTCCACACGCAGGCCGGCATGGCGGAGGTGATGGGGGTCGATCTCGCCACGTGGCAAGGGTGGGAGACGGGGCGGCGGCCCCTGGTCAACGTGAAGGCCGGTGCGCTGCTCGACATCCGGCGCCGGTTGCTCGCGCTGGGCGCGGACCCGCGTGTCCTCCAACTCCTCGACCCCGCGATGGACGCGGACCGCATCATCGCCGCGACACTTCACCCGGACGTCAACGCCCGTCACCCCCTCGCACGCTGGGTACACACGCGCGACACCGCCCACATGATCACCTGGGCCCTGAACGGAACCGTCCCACCAACCCTCGCGCGCAGGGCGCCGGTCGAGCGCCGCGGCCCGGTCGCCAAGGCCCCACTCCTCTCCACGCCCGACCGCGCCCTCTTCTTCGACCGTCTCCGGGAGACCGCCGAGTCCGCGTCGCGCACCGGGGACGACGGGTTGCTGCTGCACCGCCAGACCCTCTACCTCTGTTCCTACGACCGGACATCGGAGGCCAAGGCATGGACGGCGCACGCCCTGCACAGCCGCCACGATCTGAGCGCCGCCCATGGATGGTCGCCGCTCTGGGCCACATCGCGCTCGACCGCCACCGCATTGGCCAGGCTTGGCGATCGGCAGCCGCTCCTCGACTTCATCGAGAAGGGGCTGGCTGGTGATGACAAGGCCGAAACAGCGAACCTGAACTACTGGGCGTACTGGCTGGGTTCGATCCGGGAGCCGCAATCGGACGACGCGTTCATGCGGCACGGGCCGACCGACTGGGACCCCGTACGGCTCCTGCGCGGCCTCACAAGCGGCCTCCACCGGGCTCCGGCGTACACGGATCTGTACGTGCACTCGCTGTGGGCCCTGCTGACCACCAACCGATGGCTGTCACTGGCAGACCCCACCCTCGCTGCCGAACTGGCTACGCATTCCGGTCAACTCATGGACCAACGCGAGATCTCCCCGCGAGCACGGCGGGAACTCAGCACGGTGCATTACGTTCTACGCAAGAACCGCACATGACACATCGGAGGCGCATTCATGGCGGACGCAGAGCAGGAGCAGGCCAAGGGGACCGCAGGGTTTCTGCTGGAGATGGGGATGCTCAAGCGCGCCAAGCGGAGCGGCTGGTGGATCGCCGGGGTGAAGGATCCCGAGACCATCGCGGAGCACAGCTTCCGGGTCGCGCTCATCGGCTCCGTGCTCGCCATGATGGAGGGCGCCGACCCCGCGAAGACGGCGCTCCTCGGACTGTGGCACGACACGCAGGAGACCCGCGTCGGCGACATCCCGCACATCGGCCGCCGCTACCTCGAAGCCGCGAGCAACGAGAAGGTCACCGCGGACCAGGTGTCCGCCGCGCACCCCGCCGTGCGGGCCGGCGCGCAGCGGATCGTGGAGGAGTACGAGAACGGCGACTCCCCCGAAGTCGTCTGCGCGCATGACGCCGACAAGCTGGAATGCCTCATCCAGGCCGTCGAGTACCGCGAACAGGGCTGCGCGAACGTGCAGCCCTGGATCGACAGCAGCATCGCCAAGCTGAAGACGGCCTCCGCCCAGGCCCTCGCGGAGGCCGCGCTCACCATGACGTCGATCGAGTGGCAGCAGACGTACCTCCGCTGAGCCGCCCGGTCGTTAGCTCGGTCAGAGGTACGCCGCGTACGCGTCCAGCGTGCGCAGCACCTCCGGCTCCTGGGTCGGGGGGAGTTGGAGGACGACCTCCTCGATGCCCAGGTCCGCGTAGTGGGCGAGCTTGCCGGGGGTCGGGTTCACCGCGTACGGGACGACGTGGAGGTCCTTCGGGTCGCGGCCGGCCGCCTCCCAGGCGGTACGGAGGCGGGGGAGGGACTCCGTGAGGCCCCGGCCGCCGATGGGGAGCCAGCCGTCCGCCGTGCGGGCGATGCGGTCGAAGAGCCGGGGGCCCGCCGCGCCGCCGAGCAGGGTGCGGGGGCCGCGCTCCCGGTGCGGCTTCGGGTGGGCGTGGCTGGCCCGTACGGAGGTGAACTCGCCCTCGTACGCCGCGGGTTCGTCCGCCCACAGAGCCCGCATCAGGGCCAGGTGCTCGTCGCCGAGGCGGCGTCGGGTGGACCACTCCACGCCGTGGTCGGCGGCCTCCTCGACGTTCCAGCCGTAGCCGACGCCGAGGGTGAAGCGGCCGCCGGAGAGGTGGTCGAGGGTGGCGATCTGCTTGGCCAGGTCGATCGGGTCGTGCTGGGCGATGAGCGTGATGCCGGTGCCGAGGGCCAGCCGTTCCGTCACCGCGGCGGCCTGGCCGAGCGCGACAAAGGGGTCCAGGGTGCGGCCGTACTCGCGGGGCAGGTCGCCGCCCGCCGGGTAGGGCGTCTCCCGGCCGGCCGGGATGTGGGTGTGCTCGGGCAGATAAAGCCCGGCGAAGCCGCGCTGTTCCAGTTGGCGCGCCAGCCGTACCGGGGTGATGGTCTCGTCGGTGAGGAAGATCGTGGTGGCGATCCGCATGCGAAGGCACCTCCGTCGTTGTCCCGTGGCGCTCCAACGTATGCCGTTCGCGTGCCGTTCCGGGCCGTGCGGCCGAGACCACGCACAACCCGGCCAGAAACTTAGGTTAGGCTCCCCTAAACAAGACGTCGATGCGGAGGAGTACGGCCATGGGGCACGGCTGGGAGGGCGTCGTCCTCAAGCTCATGCGGGGGCGCGACTTCACGTTCACCGTCACCGCGACCGAGCCGCCCGCCGGCGGCTTCCGGCGCCTCACCGTCACGGACGGCGGGCTGCTCGCCGCGACCGGCGGGGCGCACCCGACGATGTGGGTGCGGCTCTGGTTCGACCGGGCCGGCAAACCGCACCAGCGCGCCTACACCCTGGTGGACCCGGACCCGGAGGCCGGCACGTTCACCCTGGAGTTCGCGCTCCACGAGGGCCCCGCCACCGACTGGGCGCTGGCCGCCCGGCCCGGGGACACGGTCGAGGCCACGCTCCAGGGCACCGGGTTCACCCTGCCCGAGCCGGCCCCCGCCCGGCTCTTCGTGATCGGCGACCCGGCCTCGCTGCCCGCGATCAACTCCCTGCTGGACGCCCTTCCGGCGACCCCGGCGACCGTCTGGTACGAGACCCCGCCCGGCGAGGACGCGGAGCCGCCGCTGCGCCTGGACCCCGCCCGCCACACGCTGCACCGGGTCGAGCGGCGGGGCGGCGCGCTGGCCGACGCGGTGCGGTCCGGGCTGCCGGGCCTGCTGGGCGCCGACGCCTCGGACGCGTACGTGTGGATCGCCTGCGACACCGCGACGACCAGGTCCCTGTCGGCGTACGTACGCAAGGACCTCGCCGTCCCCAAGGACCGGGTGCACGCCCTGGGCTACTGGCGCGCGGCCTGACCGCCGCGCCGGGCGCGGGTTTCCCTACTCGTCCGCACCGGCCTCGCGGCGGCCGGGGAAGAGCAGCCGCGCGCTGCCCGTGATCAGGCCCAGGGAGGCCAGCACGACGGCGGAGCGCACCCAGCGCATCCCGCCGTGCCAGCCCTGGGGGTCGCCCAGGGCCGCCCACAGGACCCCGGCCAGCCCGACCAGCAGCAGAAGCGCACCCGAAACACGACTCGACGCAGTGTCCATGAGCCCATGATGGCGTGGACCCCGGCGCCGGCACACGTGCGTTTCGCTCAGCCGCTCGTGCGCGACGCCGCTCCGCTCGCCGGACCCCGCACCCCCTCCATCGCGCGCAACCGCGCCGCGCAGCCCCGCCGTTGGATCGCCGCCAGGCCCGCCACCGCCGCGCCCAGGGCCAGCCAGCCCGCCGGGCCCGCGGCCATCACGACGCCCGTCAGCAGGGGCGGGCCCGCCGACTTCTGGATGGACTGGGACATGCCGGCCACACCCAGATAGGCGGCGCGTTCGCCGGGCGGGGCCAGCAGGACGGCCAGTTCCCAGGAGCTGACCGAGCGCATCAGCTCCGCCATCGTGACCAGGACCGCCGCCGCGAGCAGGACGAGCGCCGCCGTCCAGGCGTCGGCGCTCGCGGCCCAGGCCGGCAGGGCGCAGCACACGCTCATCAGGACGCCGTACAGGCCGAGCGCCCGCACGGCACCCCGGGGCCCCTCCGCGCGCCGGGATACGGCGAGTTGGAGGAGGACGACGAGCACGGTGTTGATGACCAGGAACGCCGGGACGAGGGCGTGCGGGGCGGAGGTCTCGCTGACGAGCCAGAGCGGGAGGCCGACGCCCAGGATCGAGTCGTCCAGGTTCATCGGGATGTCGAGCAGGACGAAGCGGAGGTAACCCCGGTCCCGCCAGGGGCCCTTGGGCCGGGCCGGGCCGGCGGTCGCCGGGTGCGGCTCCCCGGCCGTACGGGCGCCCGGCCCGCTTGTCCGCCACACCAGTGCGGCGGCGACGGCGAAGGAGAGGGCGTTGCCGATGATCAGGGCGCGGTACGCGTCCGTCGTGCCGACCGCCAGGCCGAGCGCGGCGATCCCCGCGCCGAAGCCGTACCCCGCGTTGGAGGCGCTGCGCGACAGCGCCTGGTACGCGGCGCGCCGGTCGCCCGCCGCGCGGGTGGCGAACAGCATCTCCAGGGTCTTGGCCGCCCGGTCCCCGAGGTAGGTCACCGCGACCACGACGAGCAGCGCCTCGAACCGCGTACAGACCAGCACCAGCGTGAGCGTCACCAGCCGCAGCAGATGGCAGCCGATCAGCAGGGTGCGGACCGGGAGCCGGCCGGCCAGGCGGCCCGCGAGCGGGGAGCCCGCGATGCCGGCGACGCCCGCCGCGCCGAGCAGGACGCCGATCTGCTGGGCGCTCAGATGCGTGACGAAGGTGAGGTAGAGGACCGAGGAGGCCGCCCACAGCCCGGTGCCGGTGCGGTCCACGGCCAGGGCGCGCAGCATGATCCGGGCGTCCCGGCCGCCCGGCGGGTTCCTCAACTGGGCGAACAGCCCCGGCTCCTGGCGCTTCCGCACCGCCACCCACCCCCAGGTATCTCGATATCAAGAGACTTACCGACGCGCGGTAGCCTGCCCGCACATTCTCTTGATGTCAAGATGCTTGAGGCCGAGATAGTTGCCGCGCGCGATCGAACAGGCGGGGAACGAATCCGGTGTCCGGCTCCTCTGGGGGGTGACCCGAGCGCCACCGCGCCCGCTCCCACCACCGAGGAGTCCCCGTGACAGCAGCCACCACCACCCGCGCCGCCGCCCTCGCCGTCGCCGCCGTCCTCGGCACGGACGGGCTGCTGCACGTGCTCTGGTCCACCGGAAGCACCTGGCCCGCCGGGGACGCGCAGGCCCTCTCGTACGCGGTGCTCGGCATCGACGCCCCGTTCACCCCGCCCGTCGTGCTCCCGCTGGCCGCCGCCCTGTTCGGCGGCGCGGCCCTGGTCACCGCGCGCGCCCGGCTGGGCCGCGCCCACCGGTTCGGGCGGCTCCTCCAGGCCGGTACGCTCGCCGTCGCCTGCGGGACCGCGGTGCGCGGGCTCGCCGGGCTCGCTTGGGCGGCCGGGCTGGACACCGGACTCGACGCGGCGGCCGGAGACACCTTTCAGCTCCTCAACCGGGCCCTGTACACCCCGCTCTGCCTGCTGATGGCCGCCGCCGCGCTCCGGGTGGCGGCCGGGAAGGAATCCACCGGTGCCCGATGACGAGGAGCGCGACCGCGCGATACGCCTCGCGGTGGCCGCCCGGCGCGGGGACACCCTCGCCATGAACGAACTGCTCGACGTACTCGCCCCGTACGCCGGCCGCATCTGCGCCCCGATCGCCCTGGCGGACGGGCCGGACGCCGTCCAGGAGACCCTGGTCGCCGTCTTCCGGGGCCTGCGCTCGCTGCGGGAACCGGCCGCCCTGTACGGCTGGGTGCGGGCCATCGCCTGCCGGGAGGCGGTCCGCGTCGCCCGGCGGGGCGCCCGGTCGGTGCCCGCCGACCTCACCACACTGCCCCAGCGCGGCGACCCCCAGCTGGCCACCGACATCGGTGACGTACTGGCCCGGCTGAGTCCCGAGCACCGGGCGGTGCTCGTGCTGCGCGATGTCGAGGGGCTGGACGAGCGGGCCGCCGCCGATCTGCTCGGACTGCGCGTCGGCACCGTCAAGTCCCGTCTGTCCCGCGCACGGGACTCCTTCCGGAAGGCATGGACGTCATGACCGAAACCCCGCAGGGGCCCGACGCCCCGCTCCCCCAGTGGCCCGCAGGCGCGCCCCTGGACCCGGTGCGCCGCCTCCGCGTCCTCGCGGCCGGGGTGTCCGGGGCCCGCGTCACCGTCCGCGAGATCGCCGCGCCCTGCGCCGATGTGGCGCCGCTGCTCGCCGACGTCGACGGCGAACTGGCGCGCCTGGTCCCCGACATGCGGCGGCTGCGGCTGACCCGCGCCGAGGGGGACCGCGTGGAGGCTCAGGCACGCAGCCGGTTCGGGATGCGCGCCCGCTTCCACGGGGTGCGGCGCCCCGGCTGGCTCTGGCTGCAGAGCCGCTTCGTGCTCATCGGAATCGCGGCGGCCCCGGCCCCGGACCGCCCCGGCCACACCCTGGTGGCGTTCACCGGCGGGGTGCGGGTGCCCGGACGGGCGGCCCTGGTCCCGGTCGGCGTGGGGCGGGCGGGGCGCGGGGTGCTGGCCCGGCTGGCCGTCCGCGTGGAGCGGGGCCCTACTTCGGGTCACGGTTGAACTGCGCCCTGGACCAGAGGTATCCGAGGACGGTGAGCGCGACGCACCAGCCGGCCGCGAGCCACCCGTTGTGGCCGATCTCCGTCCCGAGCAGCAGTCCGCGCAGGGTCTCGATCGTCGGGGTGAACGGTTGGTACTCGGCGACCGGCCGGAACCAGCCGGGCATCGACTCCAGCGGGACGAACGCGCTGGAGATCAGCGGCAGCAGGATCATCGGCGTGGCGTTGTTGCTGGCGGCCTCCACGTTGGGGCTGCCCAGGCCCATGCCCACGGCGATCCAGGTGAAGGCCAGGGCGAACAGGGCGAGCAGACCGAAGGCGGCCAGCCACTCCAGGGCGGTGGCATCGACGGAGCGGAAGCCCATGGCGACCCCGACCGCGCCGACGATCACCACGCTCAGCAGCGTCCGCAGCACACTGCCGGCGACATGGCCGAACAGGACCGAGCCCCGGTGGATGGCCATGGTGCGGAAGCGGGCCACGATGCCCTCGGTCATGTCCATCGTCACCGAGACCGCGGTGCCGACGACGGTCGAGCCGATGGTCATCAGCAGGATGCCCGGCACGATGTACGCGATGTACGCGTCCCGGCCGGCGCCACCGCTCATCGTGTCGCCGAAGACGTAGACGAACAGCAGGAGCAGCATCACCGGGGTGAGCAGCAGGTTCAGCGTGAGCGACGGATAGCGCCGGGCGTGCAGCAGGTTGCGGCGCAGCATGGTCGCCGAGTCGCGGACGGCGAGGGAGAGGGTGCTCATCGGACGGTCTCCTTGGTCGGGGCGGGCGAGGGGGTGTCGGTGAGGGCGAAGAAGACGTCGTCGAGGTCGGGCGTGTGCACGGTGAACTCGTCGGCCTCGATGCCGGCGGCGTCCAGCCGGTCGAGGATGGAGCGCAGGATGCTCTGGGTGCCGTCGCCGGGGAGCCGCAGGGCCAGCGCCTCGTCGTCGCGGGCGGCGTCGGCGCCGAGGTGGTCGGCCGCCGCGCGGTAGGCGGCCGGGTCGCCGAAGCGGAGCCGGACGTGGCCGCCGGGGACGATGCGCTTCAGCTCCTCGGCGGTGCCCTCGGCGGCGATCCCGCCGTTGTTCAGCACCGCGATGCGGTCGGCGAGTTCGTCGGCCTCCTCCAGGTACTGGGTGGTGAGGAAGACCGTCACCCCGTCGGCGACCAGGCCCCGGACGACCTGCCACATGTCGTGCCGGGAACGCGGGTCGAGTCCGGTGGTCGGCTCGTCCAGGAAGATGATCCGGGGGGAGCCGACCAGGGTCATGGCGATGTCGAGGCGGCGCTTCATGCCGCCGGAGTAGGTGGAGGCGGGCTTCCCCGCCGCGTCGGTGAGGCCGAAGCGGTCCAGCAGCTCCGCCGTGACGCGCCGGCCCTCCGCCTTGGACAGGTGGTGCAGGTCGGCCATCAGCAGCATGTTCTCCTCGCCGGTGATCAGGCCGTCCACCGCCGAGAACTGGCCGGTCACCCCGATCGCCGCGCGCACGGCCTGGGGGTCCGACGCCAGGTCGTGGCCGGCCACCTCGATCGGGCCGGAGCCGGGGCCGGGCGAGATCAGCGTGGAGAGGATCTTGACGGCGGTGGTCTTGCCGGCGCCGTTCGGCCCGAGCAGGGCGAACACCGTTCCGGCCGGGACGTGCAGGTCGATTCCGTCGAGCACGGTCTTGTCGCCGTACGCCTTGCGCAGATTGCTCGCGGCGATGGCCGGGTGCGTCATGGGAGGGCTCCTTCGGGGCGCGGGGTGGGGCGGGGGCTGCGGGTGGTGCGGAGGCGGGGGGCGGCTCAGAGGTAGGGGGCGGGGCGGCTCAGAGGGGCGGGGGCGGGGCGGCCCCGAGGGGAGCGGGGCGGCTCAGGGGCTGCGGGCGGGGGT
>NZ_JAKRGC010000097.1 GCF_022347745.1 Streptomyces sp. OfavH-34-F | reverse complement strand
CCGCCGGGCAGTGACGCACCGCGCATCGCCCCCGTTGCTATTTCTCATGAACATTCACGGGCCTCAAGATCCGCAACTGCTGCCCAAACTGGCGGACAAACGCTGCCCCTAGAAGTGAACGAAGCCAGTAGAGTTTGGGGGCTGAGGAACATTCGTGTCAGGTCGTGCGCTAAGCGTTCGTCGTCCCTGGTGGGCGGTTGACGGCGCGTTGGTCGTGGGGGCGGCCGGAAGTTCTTCCACGGATAACGCCCTATTATCTGGGGGATCTTGGTTCGTCACCTGCGGTGACATTCTTCGGGCCGTACGTGAAGCGGCCCTGTTATCCGTGGCAAGGGGGAAGCGGTGCCCACCGTTGTGCAACTGTCGGCCGGGAAGGTGTTGACGGTCCGCGCGGCGGCCGACGCCTTCCTCGACTCGCTCCGCAACCCGAACACCGTCCGCAGCTACTCGACCGGGGTCGGCAAGACGGCCGAGCGAATCGGGGAGGGCCGCCCGCTGGGGTCGGTCGCGGACGACGAGATCGGCGAGGCCCTGGAACTGCTGTGGGGCACCGCGGCGGTCAACACCTGGAACGCCCGCCGGGCAGCGGTCCTCTCGTGGCTGGGCTGGTGCGCGGAATAGGGCTACGACAGTCCGTCCGTCCCGGCCTGGACGAAGCGGCTGGCCGTGCCGGACTCGGAGACCCCGGCCCGCTCGAAGATGGCCGTGGACCGGTTCATCGCCCGCCGGGATGTCCACCTGCGGGAGAAGACGCTGTGGCGGATGCTCTACGAGACCTGCGCCCGCGCGGAGGAGATCCTCGGCGTCAACATCGAGGACCTGGACCTCGCCGCCCGCCGCTGCCCGGTCAAGGCCAAGGGCACCCGGAGCAAGGCCCGCCGACGCGGGCAGACGAGGGAGGACTTCGTCCTGGAGACCGTCTACTGGGACGCGGGCACCGCACGGCTCCTGCCCCGGCTCCTCAAGGGCCGCACCCGGGGCCCGGTCTTCGTCACCCACCGCCGCCCCGGCCCGGGGAAGGTCGTCAGCCCGCGCGACGTGTGTCCGGACACCGGCCTGGCCCGCCTCTCCTACGGCCAGGCCCGCGCCCTCCTCAACGAGCACACAGCCGTACACGGGCCGGGGACCGGCTGGGACCTGCACGAGTACCGCCACTCTGGACTCACCGAACTCGGCGTGCGGGGCGCCTCCCTGCTGATGCTGATGGCGAAGTCCCGGCACAAGAAGCCGGAGAACGTCCGCCGGTACTTCAAGCCCTCCCACGAGGCGATCTCCGAGCTGACCAGCCTCCTCGCGCCCGGTGACGTCCGGCGCTGAGCCACCAGTCTGGGCTGAATGACCCTGCCGATCGTTTGCGGGCACCAGCCGGCGGGCGTCGCGCACCGCGAGGGGTCGCTGCCACCCGGCGTCCCGCTCGGCCTCGTCGGCGTACGGGTCCATCGAGTCGTCGTGCGGGTCCGTCACAAGGGTTCCCTCTCCCCTCGTCTACAGGCTGCGTCCTCGCCCCGGTTCCGGGCCGGGACGACGCAGGTGCGGCGGCTGCTGGGTGTTCGACGTTGCGGTGCCGTTCTGCGGAGGCCGAGGCTTGCGGACGGTCGTCGACTTGGCCCGCGCTGCGGCGGCCGAGGAGCGCGTGCGGGGCGAGGGGTCGGCTGGTGGTGGAGCAATCCGGGACCGAGGAGTACGCCAGGCCTCGGGCCGGTCCGGGCTGTGGATGATCCAGTCACTGTCCCTGAAGTGCGAGGACAGGGTGCGGCCGAGTTGGGTGGCGTCGAAGGGGCCCGAGGACTCGAAGACGCCCAGCGATATCGGGCGGCCCAGCGTTGCCTCCCAGGTGCGGGCCCAGTCGGCCAACGCGGGCAGGGTGCCCAGTACCGTCGCCTTATCCAGGTAGCCGTGCCCGCCCATGAAGTCGCCCGGGTAGCGGTGGGAGTGGTTGGCGCGCCAGTGCTCGCGTGCCGCCCGCACGATGGCCGTGGAGTTGATGTCGAGGTCAAAGTCGCTGGGTTCCGATTCCAGGCCCAGGCGCCACATGGCGTCGAAGGGACGAGCCAGGGGCCTGCTGTCCTCACCGAACCACGTGTGCAGGCGTTGGAGGGCCTGGAGATCGTGTGCAAGGGCCTGCGGGCCGGGCAGGGTCTTGTGGATTCCGGCGTAGAACCCGGCACCCGAGCCCTTGATGCGGATGTCGACGTCGGCGGGATCGATGCCGTCGTGGCCCAGAGCGGTCAGCATGTGGGCACTGAACTGTCCGTAGAGCGCTGGGGTCATCCCCATCGGGGCTTCCCCAGTCACCATCCACTTGATCTGTACGGGATTGATGCCCAGGAAGTCGAGGTCACGCTGGGCCAGCACGTAACCGGTCTGGTCCTGGGGCCACCAGGGCGGTGCGGGTTGCGTGCCCGCCAGAATCCCCAGGATCTGAGCATCGAGCGGCACGGCCGGGTCGAGCTGGTCCGTGATGGAGAGCGGCTGCCACTGTCTGGTGTCCGGGTCCGGCTGGGTGGGGGCTGCTGGGGCGGCGAAGGCCAGTGCTGGAGCACCGAGGGAGATACCGGCGGCCGCCGTCTGAGTCCCGGGTTCGGGCGGGGCAAGGTGGGAGACGATGCCGTCCAGGGTGACGCGGTAGTCGCCCGGCAGGGCGACCCATTCCATCTGCCCGAGGAAGCCCATGCCGGTGGTGGGCAGGGAGAGTACCTCCGCGGCCCGCTGGCGGGAGGCGACGATCGCGCCGTGCCCGGTGCGTTGCTCCAGCCAGTCGGCGACCACCTGACGGTCCGCCGACCAGCTGGAGAGCGGACGCTCGCGGGCCTGCACAACCGTCCCGACGTTGTCGCCGCTCACCCACAGGGGCTGCTCGGCGCCCTCGGGCCAGCTCAACGCGCGATATGCGATCACTTCGGTGATCCCGCGCGCGGCCAGCACTTCCTGGGTCATCTGGTGCTGGGTCCGCAGGAAGTGCCGCAGGGCATCGCGGTTGTAGCTCAGTTCCATCCGCACAGCGGACGCCGTCTTGGGGTCCAGATGCCACTCCAGAGCATCGGTGATCTCGAACTCCTCGGCCGCGGCCTCCTGGAGCGCCAGGACCCGCACGTTGTTGTTGGAGCCGTAGGACCAGGCGCCCATGAGTTCGCTGACCGCGACCATCCGCACCAGCAGCTCGGCCTCGGGCGAGTCCATGCGCACCGCCCCGGCCGGGGCCTCCCGAGGGAAGGCCGGGCCCAGTTCGTCGACATGGAGCACATCGACCCCCATGGAGGGGTAGCGCGCATTGTGCGGGACCACGACGTGCTGCGAGCTGCCCAGATGGCCCTGTCCTCGTATAGCTACGGCGAGGGGACAAGTAGCTCAGTGTGATTTCAGGGCCTCTGCTTGAGTGCGGGGCTCGGGGACCGCTCCGTTGTTCATGGCGGCGAAGTCGGCGTGTGCGGCCCTGACGGCTTCGGGGTACGCCTCGCGCTTGGCGTGCTCGGCGAGCGCCCGGTAGATGCTGGCCAACGAGGGGTTCTGTCCCTTGCGCTTGCCGGTGGGGATGATCAGGTCGGGCTGGATCTGCTCGACGGACTCGCCGCCCGCGCGGCGCCGCAGCACGGTGTGGAGCATGTCGTCGGTGATGACGGGCGGCCGGCCGCCGTGCTTGCCCTTGCGGGCTGCGGTGTCGAGCCCTTCGAGGGTCGACTCGCGGATGTTCTCCCGCTCGGTCTCCGCCATCGCTGCGAAGAATGCGAACAGCAGCTTGCCCGGACCGGTGGGGTCGTAGATGCCGGGCAGGGGCCCGGCGAGCATCTCCAGGACCAGGCCGTGGGCGGTGAGGTGGTCGGCGAGCGCGGTGAGTTCGGCGGCGTCGCGGCCGAGCCGCTTCATCTCGTACACGGTGAAGATGACCCGGCAGTGCGGGGCGTGCGCCTTGACTTCCCGCGCGGTCCTCAGCGCTTCCTCGAACTTGGGCCGTACTCGGACGCGGGTGCTGATCTTCTCGCTGAAGATCTTGTCCCTGGGGATGCCGTGCCCCGCGAGCGCGTCGAGCTGGGAGTCGAGTTCCTGCCCGAGCGTCGAGCATCTCGCGTACCCGATGCGGATGTCCGCGCTTGGCAGGTCCGGGTCGATCGGTGCCGGGGGCGGGGTGCCCGGCCGCCACGGCCGGCCCGGTCCGCGGTCCGCCGGTGTCGGCACCCGCAGTGCCTTCTTCAGCCGGGGCACCTTCGTGAAGCGGCGGGTGTGGTAGGCGGAGGCGACCGCGCCGCCGCGCGAGCGGCACGGCGAGCCGGGCTGGGCGTCACACTTCGGACAGGCGTGCTGTTCGACGTCGTCGGCGTCCGACCGGTCGTTCGGGGAGGGCTGCTGAGGGTCCGTCATGGGCCCGGATTTTCGCACAATGCAAGTCTCGGAAGGGGGTCCGCCCCGCTTTTGAGTGAGAACGGGTTCTGAGAACGAATCCGGGTGCGGCGGGGGTCCGGCGGCCGATTGTTGATCTTGCTCGTGCAAAGGAACGTTTGTGAGAGTCCAGGCGTCGCGCTGGCGTCCGTGGGCTCTTGGGGTGTGGCGCCTGTCTGCCTACGATGATCGGTATGTCGCCTGATGCTTCCCTGTCCTCCGTCTGGCCGGTCCTGCACTACGACGACACGAAGGCGGCGCTGCGCTTCCTGGTCGACGTGCTGGGGTTCGAGCAGGTGGTCGCCGCGCCGGATGAGCACGGCGGGATCGGGCACGCGGAGCTGCGCTGGCCTGGCGGTGGTGCGCTGGTGTTCGGCTCGACGAGGCACACGGACAGCGTGCACGGGCGGATGCGGGCGGGCACCAGCGCGGTCTACGTGGTGAGCGACGAGGTGGACGCGGTGCACCGGCGGGTGGTCGACGCGGGCGGCGAGGTCCTCGAAGCGCCGCACGAGACACGGTTCGGGTCGGGGGCCGCGGCGTACGTGTGCACGGTGCAGGACCCGGAGGGCAACCTGTGGACCTTCGGCACCTACCAGGGCCCCTCGCCGGAGTAGGGCGCCGGGAAGAGACGACAGGACCCCGGCCGGTGGGGCCGGGGTCCTGTGCTGTGGTTCGTATGGCGCCGGGGGTCAGTGGCTGCCGGTGAGTTCGCCGGTGAGCTTGCCGTGGAGGTCGGCGCTCAGGTCGTTCAGCCCGGTGATTTCCACGGTCTTGCCGCGCTGGGCGTACTTGGTCTCGATCGCGTCAAGGGCGGCGACGGAGGAGGCGTCCCAGACGTGGGCCTCGGACAGGTCGATGACGATGTTGTCGGGGTCGCCGGCGTAGTCGAACTGGCCGACGAGGTCGTTGGAGGAGGCGAAGAACAGCTCTCCGGTGACCCGGTAGACGACCGTGGTGCCGTCGGGGTCGAGGACGCTGTGGACGCGGGCGAGGTGGGCGACCCGCTTGGCGAAGATGACCATGGCGGTGATGGAGCCGACGACGACACCGATGGCGAGGTTGTCGGTGGCGACTACCACGATCACGGTGATGGCCATGACGGCGATCTCACCGGCGGGCATCCGCTTGAGCGTCTTGGGGGCGATGGAGTGCCAGTCGAAGGTCGCGAAGGACACCATGACCATGACGGCGACCAGGGCGGCCATGGGGATGTCGGAGACGACGGGGCCGAAGGCGATGCACAGCACCATCAGGAACGAGCCTGCCAGGAAGGTCGAGAGGCGGGTGCGGGCGCCGGAGACCTTCACGTTGATCATGGTTTGGCCGATCATGGCGCAGCCGCCCATGCCGCCGAAGAAGCCGGTGACGATGTTGGCGATGCCCTGGCCGATGGACTCGCGGGTCTTGGAGGAGTGGGTGTCGGTGATGTCGTCGACCAGCTTCGCCGTCATCAGGGATTCCATCAGGCCGACCAGCGCCATCGCGAAGGCGTACGGGGCGATCGTCGTCAGGGTGTCCATGGTGAAGGGCACGTCCGGCAGGCCCGGCACCGGCAGGGAGGACGGCAGGGCGCCCTTGTCGCCCACGGTCGGCACCGCGATGCCGGCCGCGACCGTGATGACGGTCAGGATGACGATCGAGACGAGCGGGGCCGGGATCACCTTGGTGACCTTCGGGAAGAACACCATCAGCGCGAGCCCGCCGATGATCAGCGGGTACACCGCCCAGGGCACGTCGTGCATCTCCGGCACCTGCGCCATGAAGATCAGGATCGCGAGCGCGTTGACGAAGCCGACCATCACCGAGCGCGGCACGAACCGCATCAGCTTCGCCACCCCGAGCGCGCCCAGGATCACCTGGATGACGCCGGCGAGGATGACGGCGGCGATCAGGTAGCCCAGGCCGTACTCGTGGTTCAGGGGTGCGATCACGAGGGCGATGGCGCCGGTGGCGGCGGAGATCATCGCGCGGCGGCCGCCGACGATCGAGATGACCACGGCCATGGTGAAGGAGGCGAACAGGCCGATGGCCGGATCGACCCCGGCGATGATCGAGAAGGAGATCGCCTCAGGGATCAGCGCCAGGGCGACGACCAGGCCGGCCAGGACCTCGGTGCGCCAGACCTTGGGGTTGTTCAGCCAGTCGGGCTTGAGGCCGCGCAGCCGCGCGGCGGGAGTCACAGCAGCAGAAGACAAGGGAGATGCGTACCTGTCGTGCTCGGGCACACCGCCGGACGGGCCGGGGGTGTGCGGGAGGGGGCGTGGGAGACCGGCCGGTATCCCGCGGGCGGCCCGAGGCGGGCCGGGAAGTCGTGGAGGACGCGAGCTGCGGGGCCTGGGCGGTGCCCGGCCGGGCGGGTCACGTCCGAGGGCGAAGGGTCACGGCGGGCAGGGGGCGGCGATCGGCGTCATGGGCTCGCGCACGCTCTCTCCTGCAAGAATCGGATCTTCGCCGGGGGCGCCATCGGCCCCGGAACGGCAGCAGCGGGGCAGCCGGGCCGCCCTCGCCTTCATCAACTCTACCCTAACGTTAGAGTAGAGGTCGGTGGGGTCGCACAGGACGCGGCCCGCCACGAGGAGAAGGGCCAGGGACACGGGCGTGGACGGCAAGCACATGCAGATCGGCGAGGTCGCCGCGCGGACGGAGCTGTCGCTGCGCACCATCCGGCACTACGAGGAGACCGGCCTGGTCATCCCCTCCGCCCGCTCCCAGGGCGGCTTCCGGCTCTACACCGAGACCGACGTCTCCCGGCTCATGGTCATCCGCCGGATGAAGCCGCTCGGCTTCACCCTGGAGCAGATGCGCGACCTCCTGGACGCCACCGACCGCCTCGACGGCGACGACGCTCTCGACGACGGCGAGCGCGATGCGCTGCTGGAGCGGGTGCGGACTTACCGGCAGGCCGCCGCCGAGCAGGTGGAGAAGCTGCGCGTCCAGCTGGCCCGGGCCGAGGACTTCGCCGACACGCTGGGCGCCCGCCTGGAGCAGAACGCTCCGGCCGCCCGCGTCTAGACCCGCTCCGCGGCGTCTCCTCCGGCCGGCACCACCTCGCTCTGCGGGCTGCGCGGGCCGGGCACGGCCCGGGCCGGGGCGGTCAGGTCCAGCTGAAGGCGGCTGTTCATGTCCAGCTCGAACCGGCCGTAGGGATTCACGTGCGTCCAGAACAGCGGGGACAGGGCCCGCCGGTCGGCGTCGGTGAGCATGTCGGCCCACTTCTCGTCGGCGAGGACCTGCTGCATCAGCAGCGTGTTGACGTGCACGAGAGCGGACTGGAGCAGGTGGAGGGCGAGCATGGACACCTCCTGGGACTCCTTGTCCGCACCGGCCAGATCGCCGTCCTTGCCGTAGAAGAGGTCCTTGTTCGCGCTGTTCCAGTTCTCCACGACCTGCAAGCCCTCGTGGATCTCCTGGCGAAGTTCGACGTCGGCGAGGTAGTCGCAGACGAACGCCGTGCGCACCGCCCGCCCGAGTTCCTCGATCGCCTGATAGGTGGGGTGCTTGGGGCCACCGCGGGTGAAGCGGCGCAGGACCTGCTCTGCCTCGGCAGTGCCCAGCCGCAGCGCGGTGGTGTACTTCACGATCTGGTCGTACTGCTGGCGAATCAGGTCCCAGTTGATCGTCTTGGTCGACAGCACCGGCGCGAGGTTGGGCCAGTTGTCGTCCTCACCGGCCGCCGGACGGTACAGCTTCGCGGAGCCGATGTTCTTCAACCGCGGCATCAGCTTGAAGTCGAGCATGTGGGCGAAGGCGAAGCCGACGATGGACGCGCCGTGGGTGTCGGTGTACTGCCGGTCGACCTCCATGTCGGTGCAGTGCCGCAGCACGCCCTCGATCATCGAGGCGACCTCGGAGGCCGAGCAGGACTTGAGCTGGGAGTAGATGCACACCGACTTCCGCTCGACGTGCCAGTAGATCATCACGCCGGGGCCCCGGTAGCGCTGGTGCCACTCGGTCATCAGGTTCGAGGACCAGGCCCCGAACTTGCGGCTGTCGGAGGCGCACGCAGTGCCGGTGCCCCACCACATCTCGTCCCGGGTGGCGAAGGTGGCGTTCACCAGCTTGCGCAAGGCGGCGCGCATGTTGGCCCGGTTGACGAACAGGTGCCGCACCCGGCGCAGCGTCGCCTCGGACTCGCCGTGCTTGCCGGTCACCGCGACGCGCTTGATGCCCATGTTGGTGCCCAGGCCGAACAGGACCAGCAGCAGCCGGCGGCGCAGTACGTCCTTGGAAAGGTTCTCCCTGGTGGCGACCGAGGTGAACTCCGCGACGAAGCCGGTGTCGAACTCGGCGTACTTCAGGATGTCCAGCAGGTCGATGGTGCCCCAACGCCGCTCGATCTCCGCCTTGACGGCGACCAGGGACTCCGGCTCCTCCTGCTTGCCGCGCGGGGAGACCCTGATCCACGGCTCGCCGTGCTTCTTGACGATCGCGACCCCGCCCGTGGCGCCCTTGGCCAGAGCCTGCTCGAAGCGGTCCAAAGAGGTGCGGAGCTTGGCCTTCAGGGCAGTGATGAACTCACCCGCGTCCTGCGGCTGGCCCAGGGCCGCGTAGTGGACGTCCCGGTTGTCCTCGAAGTCGGCGGGCAGGTCGTCCTCCGGGTTGCGCCACCGGTTCGCGCCCACCACCCAGATCTCCCGCCGGCGCAGCGCGTCCCGCAGCGCGACCAGCACGCACAGCTCGTACGGGATGCGCTCGACCCGGCCCTTGTCGTCCACCACCGCCGCCCGCCACTGCTCAGGCACCACCCCCTCCAGCGGCACCATCTCCGCCGGATCGAAGAACGCCCCCTCCTTCAGCGGCTGCTCCAGATACCGCCCCAGCAGATCGATCGCGTCCATCACCGGCCGGTAGGCGGTGTTGTTGCACTTCAGCTCCAGCGCCCGCAGCAGCGGCGACAGCATCCGCCGCCAGTGCGCCGAGTACGAGGAGCGCAGCACGGTGCGGACCCGGGCCTTGTAGCGGGCCTCGTTCGCCGCGGCCTCCGCCGCCAGGGCCTTCAGCGTCTTCTCCCCGCCGACCACCGGGAAGATCACCCGCCGCACCGTGCCGGACGGCTCCGACAAGGCCGCCTCCGCGACCCGCAGCAACATCGCGTCCTTGCCCCGGACCTTCTTCAGCTCCGCCCCCAGCTCCTTGTCGACCCTCCGCTCCGCCCGCGTGTTGATCTTCAGCACGAGCTGGATGAACAGGTCCACCAACGAGTCGGTGATCTCCGTCTGCCGCACGTGGCACAGCGTGGCCAGCAGTGTCAGGCGCCGCGGCGGCTTCATCCGCTCCAGGTTCGCCGGGTACTCCTTCGACGCCCGCGCCCGCCAGGCGTCCACCAACTTCTCCGACACGTCCGCGAACAGGTCCGCGGGCAGCTCCAGGCGCCGCACCCGCTCCAGCTTGTTCACCTCCGCCAGCAGACTCTCCAGGCCCGGGGCACCGGGGTCGGTCTTCAACTCGGTGAAGTGCGACCGCCCGCCCCCGGCCGCCGAGCCGTCGGCGCCCTGCTCGCCTCCGTCGCCCGCGACCAGGTCCTCCAACCGCGAGCGCGTCGCGTGGCTGAGCCGGTCCAGCGTGCTGCGGCAGAACCGCTTCTCGAAGTCCTTGACCGCCTTGCCGACCAGCCGCCGCACCTGCCCGGGCGCCGGGGGCTCGACGTGGTCGTTGCGGCACCGAGCCACCACCGCGGCCGCCAGCCGGTCCCGCGACAGCTCCACCGGACACAGCTCGGTCGCCAGCCACACGGCCAGCCGGTCCTGGTCCTCCTCGGTGTTCGCCCGGAATCCGTACGCCGCCCGGATCTCGCCCCGATGCCGCTGGATCGCCTTGCTCTGCCAGTCGTACTCCGCCCACGCCCCGGCCGGGACCTTCACCTGCTGAGCCACGTACTCCACCGCCGCGGCCGGCACCTCCCTGGCCGACTCCGGGAACCGTGCCTCCACCTCGAAAAACTTCAGCAACAGCGCGAACCCAAGCCGGGTCGCCCCGGACTTGTTCCGCACCCGCTTCATGTCGTCTTCCAGCAGCGTCCAGACCTCGATCAGGTCCTCCGGCTCCCAGTCCTGCCGCACCCGTACTCCTCCACCCCGACCGAGATCACTCGTTCAGCTCAACGAGGCGCCTAGCCAGGAGAAACGAGCACCAGGGCAATCACACAGCGCCACATGTCCGTTCGCCGTAGCTATACGAGAACAGGGCCCAGATGGGCCGCGAGGTCAGTGCCGACGCTCAGCCCCATGGCAGCAAGCACCAGCTCCGGCGTGGGCGTCTGCATTCGCCGGGCCAGCCGGCCGATGGCGATGGTCTTGGCCTGAGGAGTGTCGGTGACCTGGCCGTCGTCGGTCAGCAGTGCCTCGCCGATGCGCAGGGCCTCGGCGCGCTCCGGCGAGCCGAGCGGCGGGACGAGGACCACCCGGTCTGGCTCGCCCGCCGACTGGCTCGTGTACTCGCTCAATGTGCTCCCCCGTGTGTGGTGGTGTCCTATACCGGTGCTGCGGCGGCGGGTCAGTGCGCGGCGAGGAACGCCGCGGCCTGGCTCTGGAGGCTGTCCGGAGCCGTGTCCCAGGCCGGGGTGCGCATCAGCTCGCGCAGCCTGACCTCCTTGACCTCCGCGGGAGCATCCGCCCGCAGACCGAGGTGGAACCACACGCGGTCGAGGTCATCGGGCCATGCCCAGTGCGCGCCGACCGCGGAGGCCGGGCCGTCCTCGGAGCCGGCGTCCGGAACGTGCACTTCGGCGGCGGTGGCCGCAGGGGTGATCTCGACGAGGTCGAGCCCCAGCTGGTCGATGGCCTGGCGGAACCGTGCCCGGTGGCTCTCGACGACTGCGGGCGGGGCCTGCGCGCCGTCCGAGAACAGCGCGAACACCCAGCTGGTGGCGTCGGTACGGGCCACATCCAGCACGAGCCGGTTGCCCGCAGCGTCAGTGAAGGAGCGGTGGGCGATGCTCTCTGCCGCACCGGGTCCCTCACGGCGGGGTTCGGGGGACAGGTCGAAGTCAATGCGCAGCCACTCCTCCTGGGCGGCGGTTAGTTCTCCGATGGACAGGGCGCGCAGGACGGGCCACAGCATGAGCGTGTCTCCTTGTGTTCGGGAAGGTCGACGGGGGATGAGCGTCGGTCAGGAGCGGTCGAGGTGAATCGGGTTGGTCCAGGCGCGGCCGCCAAAGGCATCTTCCACGGTCACACGGCAGTACCCGCGTCGGAACATCGCGTGCGGCAGCGAGCACTCCGTCAGGTCGGTGCCCTCCACGACCTCGGCGCCCGGCGCCCCGCCGCTGAGGACCACCTTGCCGGCCGGCGAGCAGCGCACGACGACCGCTTCGTCGGTGAGCTGGACGTCGTAGATCTCGGGGCCGGTGCTGGAGTAGAAGTCCCCGGCCTTCAGGGCCGCCAGCAGCAGGCCCGGGGCGAGTGTTTCGGCGAGGACGTTGACCCAGGCGGCACACGCCGGCGGGTCCTGCGGTTGCAGGTGCGCATCGTCGGCGGCGTATGCGGTGAGCCGGTGTCCCCGGTTGAGGAGGGTGTCGGTCAGGTGCCAGCTGTCCCCTCGGTGCTCGCGCTCGGCGAGGGCGTTGTAGACCTCGACGGCGTGCGCGGCGTCCAGGCTCTCGGCGTCATCGACGGTGAGCAGCGAGGCGGCAGGGTGCGCCATGCCGACGAAGGCACCGGCCGCCCGGGCACGGCGGGCCACCTGCGGGCCGTCCTCGCCAGGGTGCGGTGGGGCGAAGCCGAGGGGCAGTCCGACCGCGACGATGTGCCAGGACGGTCCGGCCTCGGTGCGCGGGGCGTGCAGCTCGGCGCCGATCAGCGTGGTGAAGCCCAGGCCCCTCAGGGCGCGGGTGTCAGTCACCGGGAAGTCGTACTCGGGGCGGAAATGGTCCGTGACGGCCAGGAAGTCGTAGCCGTGCTCCTGGTAGTGCCGGGCCGTCTGGCGGGGCGTCAGGGCGCCGTCCGACTCGGTGGTGTGGGTGTGCAGGTTGCCGCGCCAGAACGTGCCGGGCCGGTCGAACGGCAGACCGCTTGTGTGGCGGCGTCCTAACGAGCGCGCTGGGCGGCTCTCGTGCATGATCCCTCCTCGTTGATGGTGACCATTCTCGTGCATCTGATCATTCGGGGAACTCTTTTTCGGACGAGGATGGTGCTGACTCACGCGCATTAGAGCGGCTCGGCGGCGAACGTGCCGGCGCCGTCGGGGAGGTCAGTCCGTCTCGAAGGCGTCCTCCCGCAGATGCGCGCTGAGGACTTCAGCGATGGTGTCCAGGGCGTCCTTGATGGCGAGGTAGTCGGCGCCGCTGACCGTGGTGTCCAGCAGTTCGCTATCGCTGCGCACGGTGGTCCTGCGGTAGTCCTCTTCGCCGAGGGTGACAGTAAAGGTGCGGCCGACCGGCAGGGACAACTGGAGTACTGTCTCGCCGGCCACGGCCTGCTGAATGCCGAGCGGGTCGAGATCCCGCTCCGAGGTACGGGCGGCGAGCTGGTCGGTGCTCTGGAGCGAGGCCCAGTGGGCGTGCGCGTAGCGCAGGGCGTCACGCAGCTTGCTGACCAGGTCCTCGGCCATCTCGACGTGACGCTCCTCCTCGTGTCCGTCGAGGAGGACGGCGATCCGGTCGTAGGCGGTGCTCATCTGCCAGGCGGCGCTGGCCAGCGGGGCCGGATCCTCCTCCAGCTGCGCGGGCAGCAGGACCTGCGCGGCCAGCTCGGAGAGTTCGTGCACGGCCTCCGCTCGCAGCGACTCGTACCGCGGGCGCGGCCGTTCAGGAACCGCGGCACGGTCGGTGGGCTCGATACCCCGGGCGCGCAGGTCGTCGTAGACGGTATCCCTGGTGATGTCGGCGGTACGGGCGAGTTCGGCGACGTTGCGGGTGCCCGACCACCAGGCGGCGGCCAGCAGATCGGCGCGGTGCTCGGGCAGGCGGTCGCGGCGGGCGGCCCAGCCCTTGAGGGCGGCGAGGGAGGCGCGGTGCGCGGTGGCGCTGTCGGTGGCGTCCATGCCATCAGGTTATGTCGACCAGTTCGACATGTCGAGTGAGTCGACACAATTCGGCCATCCGGCTCGGGCGGCCGACGGACGCCCATGACAGGGGAAGCGGCCTCACGCGTGCAGTCCTCTGGTGCGAAGACCTCAGGCAGCCGGACCGCGCAGAGCGGATTCCCCGCGCGCAGTCCGCTGCGACGAAGGGCTCGCGCACCGCTGCCGGGATAGTGGTGCCCGCCCCACGTTCCCGGCAGCACGGGCGGTCCTCACGCGTCGTAGGTAGCGTGCTTGTCGCGCAGGGGCCGCAGCCCGCCGGGCAGGTCGGGGAGCTGGAAGGAGTACCGGCCGAGCACGTTGATGTGGTGGCGCACGAACGGGAAGAGCCGGGCGCCATCCTCGTCGCGGACCTCGAAGTTGTCCGCGCGCAGCTGGTTCACCGCAGCGTCCATGTACCGTGTGTTGAACAGTACGAGCGCGTTCAGGACCAGGCCCAGGGCACCGATCTGGTCTTATCCGAACTAGCCCAGCTCGGCGGCAGGTCCGCCTGCGAGCCGTCATTCACCACGGAAAGTAGTCGTGAAGAAGTTGGGTGGACGGGTTCCGTCGGGAGTGTCGTGGACGTCGTCCGCGCGCGCTTTGCGGTCCTACTGGGAGAACGCGTAGGTGCGGACGGGGTCGAGGTGCAGTTCGAAGGGTCCGAAACAGTCAGCCGCGAGGGTCGCGACCGGAGCGCCGCAGGGGCAGGCTCGGTTGAGCCCCTCATCGCCTGTCGGTCCGCAGCACCCACTGCTGTTCTCCCAGTTGGGCAGTGGCTGAAGGCCGGTGGCGTCATCAGGGTGCACCAGCACTGTGTGTCGGCTGCCGGCCGAGATGACGAAGCCTTCTTCGCGGCAGACCGCAGGTCCGCGCGACTGAGCTGGCTTCGGGTCATCCTGATCGTCCTGCACGACATAAGGAGGTCCCCAGGGCTCGGGATCGATCGCGTAGTGGCCCTGCGGAACGGTGGAAGGCGCCCGGCGTGTCTCCTTGTCCCGGTCACGCTCGTCGTCTGAGACGTCAGGGACGGCGGCAAGCTCGGTGAGCTCCGGCGTGATCGCGGTGCCGCACTTGGAACAGAGGAAGACGGTCATCCCCTCGTTGTAGTGCTCAGGACTACCCCTTCGCATCTTCGTTTCGCTGCTCGGAGTCGATGCGCGCGACGACGCCACGGAGATCGGGCATGCCCAGGTGGATGGTGGTGTGCCGGGCCGCGAGGTCGCGCATGGCGGCGAGCTTCTGCTCGGCGGCGGCGAGACTGGCCTCGATCGCGGCGACCTCGCCGAGCCATCCCTGTTCCTTGGCCTCCTGGAGCCGGTCGATCAGGGTTCGCGTGGATCTCCTCCAAGCGGGGCATCTGCTCGGGATCGGGCCGCAGAACAGGGCAGCGGATGCAGGCGTGTTCATGGACACAGGGGGTGCCGAAGTCGCGGGCGCAGACGCCGAGGGCGACCTTCCGCAGCTCGAAGTGGGCGAGGAAGTCCTGCCACTCCTGGGCGGTGGGCTCGCGGTACTCCTCCCCGGGTCGCAGCGCCCGGCGGCGGGCGATGAAGGACCGGTGGTGGTTGATGACGTCCTCGGGGTAGATCGCGGCATAGCCGAGGGTCGTGTCGACCGTCCGGTGGCCGCAGATGCGGGCGGCGATGTGCGGGGGGCAGGCCGGAGCGGAGGGCGTCGGTCACGAAGATTCTTCGGAAGTCGTGGGGCGTGTATCGCAGCTGCTCGTTGCCGGGCCCGGTCAGCCCGCTCGCGGCGAGGGCGTCGTTGAGGCAGGTGTAGATGTAGTTGCGCGGAATGGCCCGGTCCTCCGGGCCGCAGCGGCGCTGGAAGAGGAACGGCATCGGTGCACTCCAGAGCCGTTCCAAACTGTCGTAGGCGGAGACCAGGGGCATGGCCTGCTGCCCGCGTCGGACGCGATGAATGATCGCAGTGAGCACCTCGCCGAGCTCTGGTGAGACCAGCAGCAGCCGCTCCTGGTCGAGCTTGGACGGGGCGACCTGAAGCATAGGCACGATCTCGCCTGTGGTGGGGAGCTGGTAGGCGACGAAGCTGTGGTGGGTGAGTTCGAGTGCTTCCTCGATGCGCATGCCGGTGTGGCGAAGGACTTCGACGATGGCCCAGGCCCAGAAGGCGCGTTCCTCTTCCACGGTCAGGTCCCGGCGCCGGTCGGTGGCTGGGTCGTCGGCGTAGACGCGGGAGGACACCCCTGCCCGGCGCAGGAGAGTCTCGCCCGCCGGAGTGGTGAACGGGGCTCCGGCCGGGGTCTCCCGCCCGGTGGCGAGACAGGTCTGGGCGTCCTTGAGCTGGCGCTCGACGGCTTTGACCAGGGCCGGGAGCGCGGGCAGCAGAGTGCGGGTGCGCTGGTCCATGGCCGCCTTGCGGCGGGCGCGGTTCATACTGTGATCGGTGTCGCTGTCGCGGACCGGGCAGGGTGCGACCCACGGGCCCCAGCGTGTCGGCTCGTCGGCGGCCCAGCGGGCGAGGTCCTGGTAGAACGTGCGGACCCAGCTGAACACGGTGTGTGCGTTGACCCGCGGCCGGATGGGAGTGCCGTGCCGGTCACGGACCATGCGGACGCGCTCCCGCCAGGCGGTGACAGCGTCGGCGTCCAGCCGCAGCGAGTCGATGCCCGGGTGGTGTTTCTCCAGGTCGCGCCAGAACAGTCCGGCCAGGGTGCGGGCCATGTCCTCCAGCGTGGTGTAGTCGACGTCCACCGCGCGTTCGGTGAGGTAGTCGACCAGAAGGTCGCGTATCGCGGTGCAGGTGATGCCCTGCCGGTCGACCAGGGCCGCCGGTGTCAGCTGCCCCGGCAGCATCACCGTCTTCAGCCGTGCCGGGGCCTTGGGGCCGAAGACACCGAGGCCCGCGAGGAGCGCGTAGAAGAGGTGCTTGCCGTGGTAGCCGTTGCTCTGGTGCTCGCCGATGGCGTGCTGTAACTCGACGCAGTCGCCGATGGTGACGTCGTGAACGCTCCCGCCCTTGGAGGCCACGATCCAGGTGACGCGGTTGAGCGCGTTGTTGCAGTCGTTGGCTCCCGCGTGGCCGGTGGCCGCGTACTGGTTTTTGAGCGCCACGAACCCGTCGGGATCCGTGACGCTGCGGATGTGCGCCAGCAGTTGCGAGGGGCGCTGCCGCAGCAGCCATCGGTAGGCGGGGCGTACGACTTGTCCGCCCAGCAGCGGGATCATGCCGCAGCACAGATCGGCGCGGTCGTACTTGCGTGCCCGCTGGTGCTCGGCGAGCCACTGCACCGGCAGCCGCGTCCACTCTCGGCCGGCGTCCTCGGCTCCGCTGGCCACCCAGCGCTCCCGCCAGGTGCGGCCGGGCTGGTCTTCCAGCCAGTCCAGCAGCTTGACGAGGCCACGCTGCCGTGAGCGCGGAACGGCCGGACCGTGCCGAACCGGTTGATCAGCATGGCACGCCATGCCTCGTCCGCATCCGAGTCCAGGGGCGGGGTCAGCTCGAACAGCGCGGCGATCGCCGCAGCCAGCTCGTGGCGGGGCACCACCTGCTCGATCGCCGCCCACATCGCCTCCAGGCTCTCCAACCTCGGCCGCGTGATCTCTCCGGTGTCGGTGTCGACCTGCTCGCTGGTGGTATCGAACACGACTTGGAAGGCGGTCGCCAGCTTCGCCGACGCCCGCTCCACCCGCGGCAGCGTCTTCAGCTTCTCCTTCGCGCTCTCGCGCTCCGCCCGCGCCAGCAGCTTCGTCGCGATCAGCACCTCCAGCAGGTCCAGCGCGTCGTCCACCGCCCGCGAAGTCAGATACACCGTGGTGGCCAGCAGCGTCGCCAGCCGCCGGGCATCGGAGTGCCGGCGCAGCAGCGACGCCTTCCCGTCCACCCCGTAGCGCGACAGCTCCGCCAGACGCCGGGGCGGTATCCCCGACACGTCCACCGCGGCCATCCCCAGCGCGGCGATCTCCTTCGCCCGCTCCAGGGCCCGCTTCATCTGCGGGCCCGAGACCCGCACCGGCCCCCGGCGCAGCCGGTGCAGTTCCGAGACCCGCTCACCGGGCGGTACCGTCAGCAGCGAGTCCAGTACCGCCCGCTGCCCCACCCCGAGCATCCCGTACAGGGTGTCCCACAGCCGCTGGTTCGCCGCCTCCCGCACCGACCCCACCAGCCGGGCCAGGCGGCTCACTCCCGGCAGCAGCACGCGGCCCTCGCGCAGCCACCCGGCCGCCGCGTCGAACAACGCCTTCGGCCCATCCCCCGTCGTCCACGCCCGCGCGTCCAGCCACCCCGCCAGCTCCTCGCGGACCTCCGCGAAGTCCCGCCAGCCCCCGGCCTCCTGGATCTCACCAGCATGCGTACGGGCCGTACCGTCCCGCTCGCCGTACAGCTTCAGGCACGAGGCGTCCTCGATCTCCAACTGCCCGGCCAGGTACTCCGCCACCTCCGCCGGCACCTGCCGTGGGTCCGGCATGAACCGGCCCAGGAACCGCACGCTCGTGAGCTGGACCGCGTACCCGAGCCGGTTGTGCGACCGCCGCTTCGCCTGCACCGCCTCCCGGTCCGCGTCGTCCAGGAAGAAGTACCGCTCCAGCTCCGCCCGCGAGGGCACCTCATGGAACGCCCCGTACCGGGCCGCCTGCTCATCCGTCAGGAACTCGACCGTCACAACAACTCTCCGAAGATCGAAAACAACGACCCACGAAGGCTCTGACGCTCAATCACCCCAGGTCAAAGCGCCAAACCACCCGACGAACGCTTAGCACACGATCTGACACGGATGTTCCTCAGCCCCCACATACTGCTCGTAAGCGGCACGGGTGCGGTGGAGGGCGGCCTGCGCGTTGCGCAGGTCCTCGGGGAAGTCGCACGTGGACACACCCGATTGGTACGAAAGTTCGAATTTGGTTAGCGAGGGCACGCCGTCCCGCCTGGCGCGCTCACTCGAACGGCCCCCATGAAACGCCGACCGCGGGCCCGCCTCTGGTGACCATCTTTCGCCGCACTGCTCGCCGTCACCCTGCGGCTCGCCGGACCTTGGGCGGGCCGCTCGACATCCAGGCCGGCGAGGGCTGCAAGCCGGGTGAGCCTCGTGCCGCAGGCCCGAGAGTCAGGGAGGTGACACCTTGGAGCCGAACTCGGCGGGAAGCGACTGGAGTTGGCGAGATTCACTCGAAGGTGGCAGGAAATCGCTTGTGCGCCGGGGTGTCCGCCGTGTGACCTCAATCACGCTGCGCGTATGCAATGCGCCCTTGAGTGACCGTCCATGCAGGTCAGGGGAGCCCCTGTCACCTCATTGATCACTTTGAGCACCGGTGCGAACGCTCCGCGTGAAATTCGCGCGGCTGCGCATGCGTGTTCGGCCGATTGGTCCGGTTGGGTAATCCCGAGCGGTGCTTCGGGAGCCGCTCGCTCCATCAGACCTCAACGAAGAGGACCGAAGACACCCCATGACCGACGACGTGCGTGAGGACGGCCGCGTGCCTGTGGCCGCGGAGGACCCGCTCCAGTTCCCCGTGGAGTTCGAGGCCCACTACCTCACCAACCAGAAGGCGTTCCACGACTTCGCGCTCTACATCCTGAAGACCAACGACCGGGCGGAGAAGGCCGTCCACAGCGCCTACGTGGAGATCCGTACCCGCTGGGACGCCCTGCTCGCCGAACCAGATCTGCAGGCCCAGACCTGGCTGATCCTGCGCCGCTCCATCATCGACGAACTGATCGGCGGCCTCCGCGAGGAGCTGGCCGAACGCGACAGCGGCATCGGCCTGTACCCGGCCCTCACCAAACTTCCCCCGCGTCAGTTCGACGTCGTCGTCCTGCGCTTCATCGGCCGGCTCGAAACCAAGAAGATCGCCTGGTACATGGGCCTCACCCCCAGCACCGTCACCCACCACATCCGCAAGGCCCAGGAACGCCTCGCCCCCATCCACCGCCGCGCCACGCGACCGATCAAGAAGAAGGACGTCCAGTGAGCGACACCTGGGAACAGCTCTTCGCCGACGCCGACACCTCCGTCCGCGAGCCCCGCCGCGCCTTCGACGTCGGCACCGGGCTGCGCCGCATCGCCCACGACACCGCCCACCTCCCGGCCCCCGGCCCGGTCCCCGCAGGCGGCCACCCCAGCGCCCTGCGCCGGCTCGGGGTCATGGCCCGAGTGGTGGTCACCCAGGCCGGAGCAGCCGCCCATATGGAGGAGCTGACCGCACTGCTCGGCGGCGATGCCATCGCGCAGTTCGACGGCTGGACCACCGGCGTCGACATCGACGGCGTCCAGGTCTTCGCCTGCATGCTCTACCTCGCCCACCACCCCGAAAGCGCTCGTTTCTGGTGGCGCTTCGCCGCCGGCGCCGGATCCAGCGGCGCGGCGTACTGCCTCTACCTCGACCACCTGGCCCTCGGTGACGAAGGGGAGGCGAAGTTCTGGAAGCGGCAGGTGACCACCCTGTTCTGCCCGGATGCGGCCAAGGACCGCGAAGTCGATTCCCAGGCGTTCCTCAAGGCACTGGAGCACTTCACCAACGACTCCGCCCGCCGCAACGCCAGCAGGGCGGTGCTGACCGGCGGACTGGAAGCTGACGTCGACCAGCTGGCCGACCGTCACACCGACGACGGTCTGGTCTGCCGCCCTGACGCTCGCCTGGCTGACCGTATCCACGAACTCGCCGGCCGCCCCTGAAACCCAGAAGTCCGGCGCGGGGCCGAAGGTTCCTACGCCGCCCAGCCCCCGCCGGACCACACCAGCACCCCGAAGAACGGAGCACCTGCCATGCAGGCTAGCCGCCGCACCCGCACTGCGGACCAGACCCCGACAATCCACCGCACCCCTCGGCAGCCCTCCATCATCCGCCGCAGCCTCCGCTGGATCGCCCGCCGCGGTCGCGCCCTGCTCTCCAGCGCCCTGCGCGGCGCCGCCTACGCCACCGGAGCTGGCATCGTCGGACTCGCATTCTGGCTGATCGAGCAGCATCTGTAACCCGATCCGCCGGAGGCAGGACGTCGTCCCGTCCTGTTCCCCCGGGGTAGCCACCTCTTAGTCCTGCACTACGTCGCCCATTTATGCGGCCGGCTGGCGGGCGAACCTCACCCACGCCGCCACACACCTCGTGACGTGCTCGCTCGCCCTGGTCGTCGCCGCCGTCGTCCTCGACGAGCACATCGGCGTCCTGCCCGGCGCGGCCGCGGTCCTCTGGATCGGGGGCACGCACGCGGTGATCGACCGCCGCTGGCCGGTCGCGGCCAACCCCGGGGAATTGCATCAGATGCGTGATCCCTACAGGGCCCATGCCGCTGTGATGCGGGAAGTCTAGCGTCCTCGCTCTGTCCGGCACGTTGACGTGATCGAAGCTCTGACCTGGCGGTTTGGTA
>NZ_JAKRGC010000096.1 GCF_022347745.1 Streptomyces sp. OfavH-34-F | reverse complement strand
CGGCTCGCTGAGCGCGAACGCGGCGACGGTGCGGCCGGCCCGGACCCCGGGGAGCCACCGCTCGCGCTGGGTTTCGGTGCCCGCGCGGAGCACCGGGAAGCCGCCGAGGCCCTGGAGGGCGAGGGCCGTCTCGGCCTCCGTGCAGCCCCGGGCGAGCGATTCGCGCAGCAGGCACAGGTCCAGGGCGCCCGAGCCGAACAGCCGGTCGAGCAGGCCCAGCTCGCCGAGGGCGGCGAGCAGCGGGCGGTTGACGTGGCCCGGCTGCCCGCGCGCGGCGAGCGGGGCGAGCCGGTCGCGGGCCAGGGCGCGCAGTTCCTCGCACCAGGCGGTCTGTGCCGGATCGAGCGAGAATGCCGTCATACCGGCGCCTCTCTGGTCGAATCGATTGCCTGCCGTCTTTATCGCGGACCGTTGACTACCGTCACTCAAACGATACGCTCCAGGAGCGACCGGAGGGCTACAAGGGGGCGATCCTTCATGGACCCGAGAACCTCAGCGCACATCGACGGCTTCGCCGGGGAGCACCTGCCCCCCGCGGAGCAATGGCCCGAGCTGCTCTTCGACCTGCCCGAGCTGCACTATCCGGACCGGCTCAACTGCGCCGCCGAACTCCTGGACCGCACCACCGACCGCCTCGGCCCCGACCGCCCCGCCTTCCGCACGCCGGACGGCGGGGTGCTGAGTTACGGGGAGCTGCGCGACCTCGTGGACCGCATCGCCCACGTCCTCACCGCGGACCTGGGCGTCGTCCCCGGCAACCGGGTCCTGCTGCGCGGCCCCACCACCCCCCGGCTGGCCGCCTGCTGGCTCGCGGTCCTCAAGGCGGGCGCGGTCGCCGTCACCGTACTGGCCCAGCAGCGGGCCGCCGAGCTGGCCACCATCTGCTCCCTGGCCCGGATCAGCCACGCCCTGTGCGACGCGCGGTCGGTCGAGGATCTGGCCCGCGCCGGGGTGCCGGGGCTGCGGATCACGGAATACGGGGGTGAGGGCCCGGACGACCTGCTGCGGCTGGCCGCGGCCCGGCCGGGCCCCTTCCCGGCGGTGGACACCGCCTCCGACGACGTGGCGCTGATCGCCTTCACCTCGGGCACCACCGGCCGTCCCAAGGGCTGCATGCACCTGCACCGCGACGTCCTGGCGATCTCCGACACCTTCGCGCGGCACGTGCTGCGGCCGGGGCCCGACGACGTGTTCGCGGGCAGTCCGCCGCTCGGGTTCACCTTCGGCCTCGGCGGCCTGGTGGTCTTCCCGCTGCGGGTGGGCGCCTCGGCGCTGCTCCTCGAACAGGCCGGGCCCAAGCAGCTGCTGCCCGCCCTCGCGGAGCACCGGGTCTCCGTGCTGTTCACCGCGCCGACCGCGTACCGGGTGATGCTGGACCAGCTCGACGGGCACGACCTGTCCGCGCTGCGGCGCTGCGTCTCGGCGGGCGAGAACCTGCCCGAGTCGACCTGGCGCGCCTGGCACGAGCGGACCGGGCTGCGGATCATCAACGGCATCGGCGCCACCGAGCTGCTGCACATCTTCGTCTCCGCCGCCGACGACGCCATCCGCCCCGGCACCACGGGCCTCCCGGTCCCCGGCTGGCAGGCCCGCGTGGTGGACGCCGACGGGAGGCCGGTGCCGGACGGCGAGCCGGGGCTGCTCGCCGTGCGCGGCCCGGTCGGCTGCCGCTACCTCGCCGACGAACGGCAGCGGGACTACGTCCGGCACGGCTGGAACATCACCGGCGACACCTATGTGCGCGACGCGGACGGCTACTTCCGCTACGTCGCCCGCGCCGACGACATGATCATCTCCTCCGGGTACAACATCGCGGGGCCGGAGGTCGAGGAGGCCCTGCTGCGCCATCCCGACGTCGCCGAGGCCGCCGTGGTGGGGCAGCCGGACGAGCTGCGCGGGTGGATCGTGGCGGCGTACGTGGTGCCGCGGGAGGGGTCCGCGCCGACGGCGGACGCGCTGCGGACGTTCATGCGGGCGGAGCTGGCCCCGCACAAGTGCCCCCGCCGGATCACGTTCCTGCCGGAGCTGCCCCGGACCGCCACCGGGAAACTGCAACGGTTCAGGCTCCGCGCGGACGAAGCCGGTGCGGGCGGGGCCGCGCCGGACCGACAATGATCACATGGTCGAACCGCACACCCCCCGTTCCCTCATCGTCACGCTCTACGGGGCGTACGGGCGCACCCCCGGTGACGAGCCGATGCCGGTGGCCGGGCTCGTCCGACTGCTGGGCGCGGTCGGCGTGGACGCGCCGGCCGTCCGCTCGGCGGTCTCCCGGCTGAAGCGGCGCGGGCTGCTCGTGGCCGCGCGCACGGCGGACGGGGCGGCCGGCTACGCGCTCTCGGCGGACGCCCGCCAGCTCCTCGACGACGGGGACCGGCGCATCTACCGGCACCCGGAGCCGCCCCTGTCGGACGGCTGGGTGCTGGCCGTGTTCTCGGTGCCGGAGGCGGAGCGCCACAAGCGGCACCTGCTGCGCTCGCGGCTGTCCCGGCTGGGGTTCGGCACGGCGGCCCCCGGTGTCTGGATCGCCCCGGCCGGGCTGCGCGACGAGGCCCGGCACACGCTGGAGCGCCTGGGGCTCCACCCGTACGTGGACCTGTTCCGGGGCGACCACCTGGGCTTCGCCCCGACCCGCGAGGCGGTGGCCCGCTGGTGGGACCTGGACGCGGTGGCCCGGCTGCACCACGGCTTCCTGGAGCGCCATGAACCGGTGCTGCGGGCCTGGGAGGCGCGCGGGGACGGGGCGGTGGACCCGGAGGGGGCGTACCGGGACTACCTGACGGCGCTGGACTCCTGGCGCCGCGTCCCGTACGCCGATCCCGGCCTGCCCCCGCAGCTGCTGCCGCCGGACTGGCCGGGCGCCCGTTCGGCGGCGGTGTTCCGGCTGCTGCACGAACGGCTGCGGGATGCGGGGGCGGAGTTCGCGCACCGGAAGTGACCCTTGCGGCGGCGCGCCCGGGTCAGTCCAGGGTGAGTCGGGGCCGGGGGGCGTCGGTGCGGCCGGTCGGCGGGCGGCGGCTGCCCGCGCGGTACGGGAGGGGCCAGGGCGCGCCCGGTCCGCCGTAGTCCTGTTCGGCCGCCGCGTGGAGCGTCCAGTGCGGGTCGTACAGGTGGGGGCGGGCCAGGGCGCACAGGTCGGCGCGGCCGGCCAGGAGCAGCGAGTTCACGTCGTCCCAGGAGGAGATCGCGCCGACCGCGATCACCGGCACGCACAGGGTGTTGCGGATGCGGTCGGCGTACGGGGTCTGGTAGGAGCGGCCGTACTCGGGCCGCTCGTCGGAAACGACCTGGCCGGTGGAGACGTCGATGGCGTCGGCCCCGTGCGCGACGAAGGCGCGGGCGATCTCCACGGCGTCCTCGGCGGTGGTGCCGCCCTCGGCCCAGTCGGTGGCGGAGATGCGGACGGTCATCGGCCGGTCGTCGGGCCACGCGGCGCGGACGGCGTCGAAGACCTCCAGGGGGAAGCGGAGCCGGTGGGCGAGCGGCCCGCCGTAGGCGTCGGTGCGCCGGTTGGTGAGCGGCGAGAGGAAGCCGGAGAGCAGATAGCCGTGCGCGCAGTGCAGTTCGAGGAGGTCGAAGCCGCAGCCCGCGGCGCGCCGGGCGGCGGCGGTGAACTGCTCGCGGACCTCGTCGAGCCCGGCCCGGTCCAGGGCGTGCGGGATCTGGCTGACGCCCGGTGTGTAGGGCAGCGGGGAGGCGGCGGTGACCGGCCATGCGCCGTGATCGAGGGGCTGGTCGATGCCCTCCCACATGAGTTTGGTGGAGCCCTTGCGACCGGAGTGGCCGAGCTGGACGCCGAGGGCGGTGCCGGGGGACGCGTCGTGCACGAAGCGGGTGATCCGGGACCAGGCGGCGGCCTGTTCGTCGGTGTAGAGGCCGGTGCAGCCGGGGGTGATGCGGCCCTCGGGGCTGACGCAGACCATCTCCGTCATGACGAGCCCGGCGCCGCCGAGGGCCCTGGCGCCGAGGTGGACGAGGTGGAAGTCGCCGGGGACGCCGTCGGTGGCCACGTACATGTCCATGGGTGAGACGACGACGCGGTTGCGCAGTTCGAGGCCGCGCAGCCGCAGCGGGGTGAACATCGGCGGGGTGCCGGGCGGGCAGCCGTACTCCTCCTCCACGCCGGCCGTGAACGCCGCGTCGCGCAGCCGCAGGTTGTCGTGGGTGACGCGGCGGCTGCGGGTGAGGAGGTTGAACGCGAACTGGCGGGGCGGCTGGTCCACGTACGTCCCCAGCTCCTCGAACCACCGGAGGCTGGCCGCCGCCGCGCGCTGGGTGGACTCGACGACGGGGCGGCGCTCGCTCTCGTACGCGGCGAGCGCGGCCGGCAGCGAGGGCTGCTCCTCGACGCAGGCGGCGAGGGCGAGGGCGTCCTCCACGGCGAGCTTGGTGCCGGACCCGATGGAGAAGTGCGCGGTGTGCGCGGCGTCGCCGATGAGCACGGTGGCGCCGTGCGACCAGCGGGCGTTGACGACGGTGCGGAAGGTGAGCCAGGAGGAGCGGTTGGACTGGAGCGGGCGGTCGCCGAGGGCGTCCGCGAAGATCCTGGCGCACGCGCGGATCGACGCGGCCGGGTCGGGCGCGTCGAATCCGGCAGCGCGCCAGACCTCCTCGCGCATCTCGACGATGACGGTGGAGGCGCCGGGTGCGAACGGGTAGGCGTGGAGCTGCATCACGCCGTACGGGGTCTCGGCGATCTCGAAGCGGAAGGCGTCCAGGGCGAAGTCGGCGGCGAGCCAGATGTAGCGGCAGCGGTGTCCGGTGATCCGGGGGCGGAAGACGTCCGCGTGGGCCTCCCGGGTGGCGCTGTGCACCCCGTCCGCGGCGACGACCAGGTCGTGGGTGGCGGCGAGTTCGGCGGCGGGCGGGGCGGGGGTGCGGAAGCGGAGGTCCACGCCGAGGCCGGCGCACCGGTCGTGCAGGATCTCCAGGAGCCGGCGGCGGCCGAGCGCGGCGAAGCCGTGGCCGCCGGAGGTCTGGGTGTGGCCCCGGTGCACGATGTCGATGCCGTCCCACCGGACGAACTCGTTCCGCAGGGCGCGGTGGACGACCGGGTCGGCGTGCTCGATGCCGCCGAGGGTCTCGTCGGAGAGGACGACGCCGAAGCCGAAGGTGTCGTCGGGGGCGTTGCGCTCCCAGAGGGTGATCTCGCGATCCGGGCCGAGGCGTTTGAGGAGGGCCGCCGCGTAGAGGCCGCCCGGGCCGCCGCCGATGACCGCGATGCGCCGGGGGCCGGTCACTTGCCGCGCCAGGCGGGCGGCCGCTTCCCGGTGAAAGCGGCGTGGAATTCGGCGTAGTCCTCGCCGTGCATGAGGAGGGCCTGGGTGGCGGCGTCCATCTCGACGGCGGCGGCCAGCGGCATGTCCAGCTCGGCGGTGAGCAGCCCCTTGGTCTGGGCGAGGGCGAGCGAGGGCCCGTCCGCGAGGCGGCGGGCGAGCGCGCCGGCGGCCTCGTCGGCGCGGCCCTCGTCGGTCAGTTCGCTGATGAGGCCGATCCGTTCGGCCTCGGGGGCGCGGACGGGTTCGCCGAGCATCAGGAGCCGGGTGGCGTGGCCGAGGCCGACGACGCGGGGCAGGAGGTAGGCCGCGCCCATGTCGCCGCCGGAGAGCCCGACGCGGGTGAAGAGGAAGGCGAACCGGGCGGTGGGGTCGGCGACGCGGAAGTCGGCGGCGAGGGCGAGGACGGCGCCGGCTCCGGCGGCCACCCCGTGCACCGCGGCGACGACGGGAAAGGGGCACTCGCGCAGGGCGCGTACCACCTGGCCGGTCATCCGGTTGAAGTCCAGCAGTTCGGCGGTGTCCATCGCGAGGGTGGCGCCGATGATCTCGTCCACGTCGCCGCCGGAGCAGAAGCCGCGCCCCTCGCCGGCCAGGACCAGGGCCCGGACCGCGCGTTCCCGCGCCAGCTCGGCCAGCAGGTCGCGGAGGTCGGCGTAGGCGCCGAAGGTGAGGGCGTTGAGCTTCTCGGGCCGGGCCAGGGTGACGGTGGCGACGCCGTCCGCCTCGGTGACCCGCAGGTGGCGCCAGTGCTGCGTACGCGGTGCGGAGCCGGTGAACGGGCTCATGGCGGGGTGTCCCCTTCGGCCGTCGCTGCTGCCTGGCCTCGAATTTATCACCGTTGCGTGACTGCCGTCACGAGTGCGCGATATCCGGGGTGCCGGTACCGGTCCCGTGACGAACGTCCCCTTCGTACCGGGCGGCGGGCTCTTGTCCGGGACGCCGGGCTTCGTATGGTGGAGGGCACACAGTCTTGAGCGCGGAAACGTCTGAGCCCAGGACCCGCGCTCACCCGAACGGAACCCCTCGTGCCGCCCGACGGACCGCCACCCCCCTCCTGGCGCATCTCCCTGCCGCATTCCACGGCCGCCGTGCCGATCGCCCGCGCGCTGATCCGCTCGGTGCTGACCGACATCGACGCACCGGCCGACAGCGACACCGCCGAACTGCTGACCGCGGAGCTGGTCGCCAACGCGGTGGAGCACACCCCCGGCGAGGAGCCCATAGAGCTGGTGGTGGAGCTGCTGCCGGCCGGCTGCCAGGTGGAGGTGCACGACGGCGACCCGGCCCCGCCCGGCGATCTGTCCCGTCCGGAGCCGGAGGACGTCCCCGACCCGTGGCAGGAGCACGGCCGGGGGCTGCTGCTGATCCGCACGCTCAGCTCGTCGTGCGGACACCGCCCCACCGAGCGCGGCAAGGCGGTGTGGTTCCGCCTGCCGCCCGCGACGTCCTGAGCGGGGTACGGGAGGCCGGCGTCACACGCCGGCCAGGGTCGCCACCAGGACGGCCTTGATCGTGTGCATGCGGTTCTCCGCCTCGTCGAAGACGACGGAGTGCGCGGACTCGAACACCTCGTCGCTGACCTCCAGCTCGCTGAGCCCGTACCGCTCGTGGATCTCGCGCCCCACCCCGGTACCGAGGTCGTGGTACGCGGGCAGGCAGTGCATGAACTTCACCCCGGCGTTGCCGGTGGCCCGCAGGACGTCCATGGTGACGGCGTACGGCGCGAGGGCGGCGATGCGGCTGTCCCAGACCTCCTTGGGCTCGCCCATGGAGACCCAGACGTCGGTGGCGACGAAGTCGGCGCCGCGGACGCCCTCGGCCACGTCCTGGGTGAGGGTGATCCGCGCCCCGGACTCCTTCGCGAGCGCGCGGGCCTCGGCGACGACCGTCTCGGCGGGCCAGAACGCCTCGGGGGCGACGACGCGCACGTCCATGCCGAGCAGGGCGCCGGTGATCAGGTAGGAGTTGCCCATGTTGAAGCGGGCGTCGCCGAGGTAGGCGAAGGTGATCTCCTCCAGCGGCTTGTCGCTGTGCTCGGTCATCGTCAGCACGTCGGCGAGCATCTGGGTGGGGTGCCAGTCGTCGGTGAGCCCGTTGAACACCGGCACTCCGGCGTACGCGGCCAGCTCCTCCACGACCGCCTGGCTGTCGCCCCGGTACTCGATCCCGTCGAACATCCGGCCGAGGACGCGCGCGGTGTCCTTGACCGACTCCTTGTGCCCCATCTGGGAACCGGAGGGGTCGAGGTACGTGGTGGTGGCGCCCTGGTCGGCGGCGGCGACCTCGAACGCGCACCGGGTGCGGGTGGAGGTCTTCTCGAAGATCAGCGCGATGTTCCGCCCGGTCAGCCGCCGGGTCTCCGCCCCCGCCTTCTTCGCGGCCTTCAGCTCGGCGGCCAGATCGAGCAGACCGCGGAACTCCGCGGCCGTGAAGTCCAGCTCCTTGAGGAAGTGGCGGCCTGCGAGGTCTATGGCCATGGTGACTGCTCCTGGGTCGGGCGGGGGACGCATACGGTATCCCTGGAACTGTATACGACGCAATGCATCGCTATACAGAGACGTCTTGCCCTGCGGACGTCCCGCCGCCGGTCACACGGGGTCGCGGACCACCGGGCAGCTCATGCAGCGCGGACCGCCCCGGCCCCGGCCCAGCTCGCTGCCGAGGATCTCGATGACCTCGATGCCCTCCCGGCGCAGATGCGTGTTGGTGGTGGAGTTGCGCTCGTAGGCGACGACCACGCCCGGCTCGACGGCCAGCACGTTGCAGCCGTCGTCCCACTGCTCCCGCTCCGCCGCGTGCACGTCCTGGGTGGCGGTGAGCACCCGGATCGAGTCCAGCCCGAGGGCGTGGGCGATGGCGGTGTGCATCTGCTCGGGCGGATGGTCGGTGACCTTGAGGTCACGCGGCCCGTCACCGGGCTCGATGGTGTACGAGCGGAGCATGCCAAGGCCCGCGTACTTGGTGAAGGCGTCCCCGTCGACCATGGTCATCACGGTGTCCAGATGCATGAAGGCCCGCCGCTTGGGCATGTCCAGCGCCACGATGGTCCGGGCCGAACCCGCGTCGAACAGGCCGCGGGCCAGCATCTCCACGGCCTGCGGGGTGGTGCGCTCGCTCATCCCGATGAGCACGGCGCCGTTGCCGATGACGAGGACGTCGCCGCCCTCGATGGTGGAGGGGTAGTCGTCCTGCCCCTCGGACCAGTGGTGGAAGGCGCCCGCCTCGGGGCCGGTGAACAGCGGGTGGTGACGGTAGATCGCCTCGAAGTGGACCGTCTCGCGCTGCCGGGCCGGCCAGCGCATCGCGTTGATGGACACGCCGTCGTAGATCCACGCCGAGGTGTCGCGCGTGAACAGGTGGTTGGGCAGCGGTTTGAGCAGGAAGTCGTCCAGGTCCATGACGTGGAAGCGCACCGAGACCGGCTCCCGGTGGCGCTCCAGGAACTCCCGCTTGGTCATGCCGCCGACCAGCGCCTCGCACAGCTCGGCCGCCGGCAACTCCTCGAAGGCCGCCCGCAGATGCTCGGTGGCGAGCGGTCCGTACTCCTTCTCGGCGAAGACCCGGTCCAGCACGAGGCGCCGGGCGACCGGGATCTCCAGCGCCTCGCGGAGCAGGTCCCCGAAGAGGTGCACCTCGACGCCCCGGTCGCGCAGCACGTCCGCGAACCCGTCGTGCTCCTGGCGGGCCCGGCGCACCCAGAGCACGTCGTCGAAGAGCAGCGCGTCCTTGTTGGTCGGCGTGAGCCGTTTCAGTTCCAGATCGGGGCGGTGCAGGATGACGCGGCGCAGCCGCCCGGCCTCGGAGTCGACATGGAATCCCATGCCCTCATCCTCACCGCGCGGCGCGCCGTTCACCCGGCGAATCGCCTGCCTGTTCTTCCCGGGTGCTCAGAGCCGGGGATCGACCGGTTCCGACTCCAGGGCCAGGACGGCGAACACCGCCTCGTGGACCCGCCACAGGGGCTCCCCCGCCGCGAGCCGGTCCAGGGCCTCCAGGCCGAGGGCGTACTCGCGCAGGGCCAGCGAGCGCTTGTGGCCGAGGAAGCGGCCGCGCAGCCGGTCCAGGTTGTCCGGGCGGGTGTACTCGGGGCCGTAGATGATCCGCAGGTACTCCCTCCCGCGCACCTTGATGCCGGGCTGCACCAGCCGTCCCTTGCCGTCCCGGACGAGGGCGCCGAGCGGCTTGACGACCATGCCCTCGCCGCCCCGGCCGGTCATCTCCAGCCACCAGTCGACGCCCGCGCGCACCGACGCCTCGTCGCCGGTGTCCACGACGAGCCGCCGGGTCACCTGGAGCAGCCCGCCGGCGTCGTGCTCCACCAGCCGGTCCAGCCAGGCCAGCTGCTCGTCGTGCGGGACGGCGGCCAGTGAGCGGCCCTGGACGGCGAGGACCTGGAACGGCGCCAGGCGCACCCCGTCCAGCCCGTCGGTGCCCCAGCAGTAGCGCCGGTACGCCTCGGTGAACGCGGCGGCGTCGGCCGCCCGTTCCCGCTGCCGGCCGGCGAGCGCGCCCACCTCGACTCCGCGCGCGGCCGCCGCGGCGAGCGCCCCGGTCGCGGCCGGGAAGACCGCGCCTGCGGCGGCGCCCACCGCCGCGTACTGCGAGCGCAGCAGCCCGCCGGCCTTGAGGGACCAGGGCATCAGCTCGGCGTCGAGCAGCACCCAGTCGGTGTCCCACTCCTCCCACAGGCCGGCCGCGGTGACGGCCGCGCGCAGCCGTCCCAGGACGGCCTCGGTGAGCGCGGAGTCGTCCAGGAAGGGGCGGCCGGTGCGCGTGTACAGGGCGCCGGCCGGACCGTTCCCGCCGTCGCCTCCGGTGCCGAAGCGGTCGCGGGCCGCGGCGGCGTCCTTGCAGACGAGGGCCACGGCGCGCGAGCCCATGTGCTTCTCCTCGCACACCACCCGGGTCACCCCGGCCGCCCGGTACTCGCCGAACGCCTCGGCCGGGTGCTCCAGGTAGCCCTCCTCGCGCGAGGTGGCGGTGGGCGCCATGGTCGGCGGCAGGTACGGCAGCAGCCGGGGGTCGACCGCGAACCGGCTCATGACCTCCAGGGCGGCGGCCGCGTTCTCCTCGCGGACGGCGAGGCGGCCCATGTGCCGGGTCTCCACGATCCGGTGGCCGTGCACGTCGTCCAGGTCCAGCGGCCGGCCCTCCCGGCCGCCCGGCGCCTCCGGCTCCAGCGGCTTCACCGGCTCGTACCAGACCCGCTCCGCCGGTACGTCGACCAGTTCGCGCTCCGGCCAGCGCAGCGCGGTCATCTTCCCGCCGAAGACGGCCCCGGTGTCCAGACAGATGGTGTTGTTGATCCAGGAGGTGTTGGGCACCGGGGTGTGGCCGTAGACCACGGCGGCGCGGCCCCGGTAGTCCTCCGCCCACGGGTAGCGCACGGGCAGCCCGAACTCGTCGGTCTCGCCGGTGGTCTCCCCGTACAGCGCGTGCGCGCGGACCCGGCCGGAGGTGCGGCCGTGGTACTTCTCGGGCAGCCCGGCGTGGCAGACGACGAGCCGGCCGCCGTCCAGCACGTAGTGGCTGACGAGCCCGTCGATGAACTCCGCGACCCGCGCGCGGAACTCCGGGTCCTCGGCGTCGGCCCGCTCCAGCTGCTCGACGGTCTCGGCGAGGCCATGGGTGAGCTGGACCTTGCGGCCCTTGAGGTAGCGGCCGAGCTTGTTCTCGTGGTTGCCGGGCACGCACAGCGCGTTCCCGTCGGCCACCATCGACATCACGCGGCGCAGCACGCCGGGGCTGTCGGGGCCGCGGTCGACGAGGTCGCCGACGAAGACCGCGGTGCGGCCCTCGGGGTGGGCGCCGTCCACGTAGCCGAGCTTGCCGAGCAGGGTCTCCAGTTCGAGGGCGCAGCCGTGGATGTCGCCGATGACGTCGAACGGTCCGGTGAGGTGGCGCAGGTCGTTGTAGCGGCGCTCCAGCACCACTTCGGCGCGCTCGACCTCCTCCTCGGTGCGCAGGATGTGCACCTTGCGGAAGCCCTCGCGCTCCAGGCCGCGCAGCGAGCGGCGCAGCTCGCGGCGGTGGCGCTGGATGACGTGGCGGGGCATGTCTGCGCGGTCCGGGCGGGCCGCGTTGCGGGCGCGGCAGACCTCTTCGGGGAGGTCCAGGACGATGGCGATGGGCAGCACGTCGTGCTCCCGGGCCACCTTGACGAGCTGGCGCCGGGCTTCGGGCTGCACGTTGGTGGCGTCCACGACGGTGAGCCGGCCGGCGGCCAGCCGCTTGCCCGCGATGTAGTGCAGGACGTCGAAGGCGTCCTTGCTGGCGCTCTGATCGTTCTCGTCGTCGGCGACCAGGCCCCGGCAGAAGTCCGAGGAGATGACCTCGGTCGGCTTGAAGTGGCGCCGGGCGAAGGTGGACTTGCCGGACCCGCTGGCCCCGATGAGCACGACGAGGGAGAGGTCGGTGACCGGCAGGAGGCGGGGCGTGCGGGGGTCGGCGGCGGGCGTGGACGGGGTGGTGTCGTCGGTCCTGGTCATGCGGCTTTCGCCTCCTTCTCGGTCTCGGTGCCGCGTGCGGCGGTTCCGGCGGCCGCGGTGGCCGGCTCGGTGGTGGCCGCCGTGAAGACGGCCATCTGGGTGGGCGGGCCGACCTCGGGGTCGTCGGGGCCGACGGGCACGAACTCGACGGTGTAGCCGTGCCGGGCGGCCACCGCCGCGGCCCAGGCCCGGAACTCGGTCCGGGTCCACTCGAAGCGGTGGTCGCTGTGGCGGGCGTGCCCGGCGGGCAGGCTCTCCCAGCGCACGTTGTACTCGACGTTGGGCGTGGTCACGAGCACGGTGCGGGGGCGGGCGGAGCCGAACACGGCGAACTCCAGGGCGGGCAGCCGCTCCGGGTCCAGGTGCTCGACGACCTCGCTCAGCACCGCCGCGTCGTACCCCTTGAGCCGCTTGTCGGTGTACGTGAGCGAGCCCTGCCGCAGGGTCACGCGGGCGGCCTGCCGCTCCCCCAGCCGGTCCAGCTTCAGCCGGCGCGAGGCGATGGTCAGGGCGCGCATCGACACGTCGAGGCCCACGATCTCGGTGAACCGGACGTCCTTGAGCAGCGCCTGCACCAACTGCCCCTGTCCGCAGCCCAGGTCCAGGACCCGGCTCGCCCCGGCCGCGGTGAGCGCGGCCAGGATCGCCTCGCGCCGCCGCACGGCCAGCGGCACCGGCCGCTCCTCGGTGTCCGAGCCCTCGTCCACGGCGTTGTCGACGCTCTCGACGTCCAGGTCGTCCGACTCGGCGAGCCGCACCAGCTCCAGCCGCTCCATGGCCTGCCGGGTCAGCCCCCAGCGCCGGGCCAGGTAGCGGCTGGTGATCAGCTTCTGCTCGGGGTGCTCGGCCAGCCAGCCCTCCCCGGCGCGCAGCAGCTTGTCCACCTCGTCCGGCGCCACCCAGTAGTGCTTGGCGTCGTCGAGCACCGGCAGCAGCACGTACAGCTGGCGCAGCGCGTCGGCGAGCCTCAACTCGCCTTCCAGCACCAGCCGTACGTACCGGGAGTCGCCCCACTGGGGGAACTTCTCGTCGAGCGGTACGGCGACCGCCTCCACCCGCGTCCATCCGAGCGGACCGAAGAGCTTGCGCACCAGCTCGGCACCACCACGGGCCGGCAGGGCGGGCACTTCGATCCGCAGCTCCATGGGGGCCGCCGCCCGCTCGGGCATCGCCTTGCAGGCACCGCTCAGGGCGGACTTGAAGACGGTGCTCATCGCGACGGACAGCAGCGAGGAGGCCGCGTAGGGGCGGTCGTTGACGTACTGCGCGAGCGCCGCGTCGGGCGCGCCGCCCCGGCCCTTGCCCTTCCCCTTGCGCACCAGCGCGATGGGATCGACCTCCAGCAGCAGGGCCGCCGTGCACCGCTCCGCGGACGCCTCGGGGTAGAAGACGTGCGCGGTGCCGTGGGAGGTGGAGAACGTCTGCGACCGGTCGGGATGCTTGTGCAGCAGGAAGCCGAGATCGGTGGCGGGACGTTCCGGGGTGCCGGTGGTACTGATCGTCAGGAACACGTGTTTGAGTATGATCCGCTCGCTCTCCCCGTTCCACGTGATTTCCCGGAGGCGCCATGCGCGTCGGCTCTGCGTCGCTGGCGGCCGGAAGGCGCCACTCGGCCGGGCTGCTCCGTGACGGCACCGTCGTCACGGCGGGCAGCACGGCGGCCGGGGAGGGCCGGGTGGACGGGTGGGCGGACGTCGTGGCGGTGGCGGTCGGCAACGTCCACACCGCGCGGAACACCGGCCGGTCCCACACGGTGGGGCTCCTCGCGGACGGCACGGTGCGGGCGGCGGGATGGAACGGCGACGGGCAGTGCGAGGTCGCCGCCTGGCGAGGCGTCACGGCCGTGGCGCCCGGCTGGCGCCGCACGCTGGGGCTCCTCGCGGACGGCAGGGTGCTGGCGGCCGGCCGGGACGCGGAGGGACAGTGCGGCGTCCACTCCTGGCGCGAGGTGGTCGCCCTCTCCTGCGGTGACTGGCACTCCGTGGCGGTGCGGGCGGACGGTTCGGCGGTGGCGACCGGCAACAACCGGCGCGGGCAGTGCGCCGTGACGGGCTGGCACGGCCTGGCCGCCGTCTCGGCCGGGGCGCTCCACACGGTGGGGCTGCGCGCGGACGGGCGGGCGGTGGCCGCCGGGGACCGGACGGCCGGGGCGTGCGAGGTCGAGGGGTGGCGGGACCTGCTCGCGCTCGACGCGGGCAGCTACCACACCGTCGCCGTCACCGCCTCCGGCCGGGTCCTGGCGACGGGCGACAACACCCACGGGCAGTGCGAGGTCGGCGCCTGGCGCGACATCGTCGCCGTGTCGGCCGGCTCGACCCACACCCTCGGCCTGCGCGCCGACGGCACGGTGGTGACTGCGGGCAACAACGCGGACGGCCGGTGCGACACCGCGTCCTGGCCCCGGCTCGCCCGGGGCGTCTCGTGAAGGCAGCACCGTCCGCCCGGCAGGCGGGAGCGCCACCCCACACCTAGGGCGTGTTTTGAAAGTAGCGCCGTCCGCCCGGAGGGCGGGCCGGACGGCGTCCGGTGCGTGCGATCGCAAGGCGCCGGGAAGCCCTGGTAGCGGAGCTACCAGGGCTTTTCGGCAACGCCGCGAGCGTGCGTGCCGGACGTCGCCCGGCAGGCGGGACTTTCAAAACACGCCCTAGAGGGCGTCGCGCTCCCGGGCCGCCGCGAGTTCCGCGATGGTGTCCGGGCCCACCCGGCAGCAGCCGCCGATCAGCCCGGCACCCGCCCGCCGCCAGGCGCCCGCCAGGCTCGGGTCGTACGTGGGCGGGCCGGACCAGGCCCCGGTGCGGGCGTCCCAGCGCTCCCCGCTGTTGGGATAGATCACGGCCGGCCGGCCCGTCGCCTCCACCGCGGCCCGCACCGCGCCCTCCGCGTCGGCCGGGTCGCAGCAGTTCGCGCCGGCCGCGACGACCTGATCGTTGCCCCGGGCCAGGGCGAACGCCTCGTCCAGCGGCTGCCCGGCCCGCGTCCTGCCCCCGGCCACGGTGTAGGAGAGCCACACCGGCAGCCCGCACTCCCCCGCCACCCGCAGCAGCGCCCGCGCCTCGTCCACGTCCGGCACGGTCTCCAGCGCCAGGACGTCCGGCCCGGCGGCGGCCAGCGCCTCGATCCGGGGGCGGTGGAAGCGCTCCAGCTCCCGGACCGTGAGCCCGTACCGGCCCCGGTACTCGGAGCCGTCCGCGCGCACCGCCCCGTACGGGCCGACCGAGGCCGCCACCCAGACGTCCCGGTCCACCGCGCCGGCCGCCCGCCGGGCCAGCTCCACGCTGCGGGCGAAGAGGCCGGCCGCCTCCTCCCGGCCGATGCCGCGCCGCGCGAACGCCTCGAACCCCGCCTGGTACCCGGCGGTGATGAGCACCTGGGCGCCCGCCTCCACGTACGCCGTGTGGGCGGCCTCGATCTGCTCCGGCCCGTCGGCGAGCAGCCGCGCGGACCACAGCTCCCCGGACAGATCGCAGCCCTGCGCCGCCAGCTGGTTGGACAGCCCGCCGTCCAGCAGGACCACGCCTTCGGCCAGCGCCTCCGCGAAGCTCCGGGACGGACCGCCGGGCCCAGGTGTCATCGCCGTCCGTCCTCAGCCCAGCTGGGACTGGACCTGGGAGGAGATCAGCTCCAGGTGGTCCAGGTCGTCGAGGTCGAGCACCTGGAGGTAGACGCGGGACGCGCCGATCTCCGCGTACCGGCCGATCTTGTCCACCACCTCGGCGGGCGACCCGGCCAGCCCGTTCGCCTTCAGCTCGGGCACCTCGCGGCCGATCGCGGCGGCCCGGCGCGCGACCTCCGCGTCGTCCCGGCCGACGCAGACGACCAGCGCGTTGGAGTACACCAGGTCGTCGGCCCCGCGGCCCGCCGCCTCGGCCGCCTCCCGGACCCGGCCGAACTGCTTCTCGCTGTCCTCCAGCGAGGCGAACGGGATGTTGAACTCGTCGGCGTACTGAGCGGCCAGGCGCGGGGTGCGCTTCGCACCGTGCCCGCCGATGAGCACGGGCACCTTCGACTGGGCCGGCTTCGGCAGCGCCGGCGAGTCCGTCAGCTGGTAGTACGTGCCGTCGTAGCTGAACGTCTTGCCGACCTCGGTCGCCCACAGGCCCGTGACGATCGCGAGCTGCTCCTCCAGGCGGCCGAACTTCTCCTTGGGGAAGGGGATGCCGTACGCCTTGTGCTCCTCCTCGAACCAGCCCGCGCCCAGGCCCAGCTCGACGCGCCCGCCGGACATCTGGTCGACCTGCGCCACCTGGATGGCGAGGACGCCGGGGAGCCGGAACGTGCCCGCCGTCATCAGCGTCCCCAGGCGGATGCGCTTGGTCTCGCGGGCCAGACCGGCCAGCGTGATCCACGCGTCCGTGGGGCCGGGCAGGCCGTCCCCCTGTCCCATGCGCAGGTAGTGGTCGGAGCGGTAGAAGGCGTCGAAGCCGAGGTCCTCGGTGGCCTTGGCGACGGTGAGAAGGGTGTCGTAGCTTGCGCCCTGCTGGGGCTCGGTGAAGATGCGAAGATCCATGTCTCCATCCTGCACCCGCGCACCCCGCCCGCCGCTCTCCGGCCCCTTCCGCACGTCGCCGCGTCCCTCACGGCACCGGACCGGCGGCACGGGTCACTGGATGCCGGTCACCGGGCTCACCGCGTCGTCGGGCGCCTCGCGCGGGCCGTCGCGCCCCCGCGCGTCGAGCAGTCGGAGCATGCCGCGCACCCGGTCCGTGGACTCGTCGGCGGCGTCGATCGCCTCCATGCACTGCCAGTACAGGCTCTGCTCGTCGGTCTCGCAGGCCACCCCGACCAGGGCCATCCCGACCTCCCCGAGCAGCGCGCTCAGCCCCGTCAGCGCCACGCGCGGATCGGCGATGCCGGTCAGCCGCGCCGCCCTGGCCACCCCGGCGCGGGCCGCCGGATGGTCCAGCGCGCCACTGCTCCGGCCGCCGATCTCGCTGAGGGCGCGCGCCTCACCCCGTAAGCCCTGCGGCCCGCTCGCCGCGAGCCTGCTGCCGACCGCCTGGGCCAGCGCCTGCGCCTGCCATGCCTCGGCGATGATGTCCGGCGTGCCCCGGCTCTGTGCCAGCGCCTGCCGGATGACCGCCACCAGTCGCTCCGCTTCCATCGACTGCCCCCGTTCGACGCGGAAACCCGCTCACCCTTTCCATTACCCAGAGTGAGGGAGTCAGCACCAAAAGGCCAGAGGATTTCGGAAATCTGTGGACACTCAATCGAGTGTGGACAACTTCTTCACTCCGAAGAGTGACGGCTGGGGTCGTCCGGCGCTTCCCCACCCGGTTCCGGAACGGGAAAGCGGGCCTCGTTCCGTTCGATCTTGGCCGCGAGCGCCGCCAGCACGTCGATGCCCAGCACCTCGCAGAACTGGAGCAGGTACGCGAGCACGTCCGCGACCTCGTCGGCCACCCTGGGCGCCGTCCGCGGGTCCTCCATGACCCGCGCCGACTGCTCGGGCGTCAGCCACTGGAAGATCTCGACGAGTTCGGCCGCCTCCACGCTCAGCGCCGAGGCCAGGTTCTTCGGGGTGTGGTACGGCCCCCAGTCGCGGGCGGCCGCGAAGTCGGCCAGCCTGCGCTGGAGGGTCCGTACGTCGAGTCCGTCCACCGCGCCCTACGCCCCCGGCACCCCGGCCGCCGTGACGCCCTCGACCTCCATGCCCGCGGGCGACAGCAGGAAGACGTTGCGGTCCACCCGGTGCATCCCGCTGCCGAGGCCGAAGACGACACCGCTGGTGAAGTCCAGGATGCGCTTGGCCACATCGCTCTCCGCGCTGGTGAGGTCGAGCAGCACCGGCACCTGGGCCACCAGGTACTCGGCGACCTCGCGGGCGTCGGCGAACACCTGGACCCGCAGCACCACCATGCGCCGCTGCTCGGCCGCCTCCGGCTCGTCCCGGACGGAGCGGTGGTCCACCCGCGACGGCCACTCGTCGCGGCTGCGCAGCGGTACGACCTGGGCCAGCCCCTCCCACTGCTCGTCCGTGACGTCGTACCTGTCGTACCTGCTCACCGGACCACTCCGTCCGCACCTCGGTCGGCGTCGTGCCGGCTGTGCTCACTGTTCATCGGGCGATTGTCCCCTCCCTCACCCGTTCGGCCTACGAGCGACACGGCTCAGGTGTCGATCGAACCGGCCGGAATCACCTCCGCCGGGTCCGTCACCGCGATGGGGCGGTGGGGCGCGGCGGCGGTGTCCAGCGGGGTGAAGCGGATCGGCAGGTGCACCAGGGCGCGGTGGAACGGTCCGGGCCGCCACAGCAGTTCACCGGCGGGTACGGCCAGTTCGGCGTCGCACAGCAGGCTGGTGAGCTGTTCGATGGCCGTCATCGCGATGAGCAGGGCCGGCTGGCGGGCGGGGCAGCGGTGCGGACCGGCCGACCAGGCGAGGTGGGCGCTGCTGCCGGACCGTACCCCGTCGTCGGACGCGGGCGGGGCGGACTGGGTGTTGGCGGCGGCGTACGAGACGAGGACGAGCTGCCCGGCGCGCAGCCGTACACCGTGGAACTCGGTGTCGTGGCGCGGGTAGTGGGCGGCCAGGTTGGCGAGCGGCGGGTCGCGCCACAGCACCTCGTTGATCGCCTCGTGGGCGGTCATGGCGCCGCCGTGCAGGGAGCCGGCGTACCGCTCGTCGGTGAGCATGTGGAGGGTGGCGTTGCCGATGAGGTTGGTCATCGGGTCGTTGCCCGCGCTCATCACGAGGGTGATCTGGCGCACCGTCTCGTCGTTGTCGAGTCCGGCCGGGTGGGCGAGGAAGTACGAGGTCAGGTCGCGGCGCGGCCGGGCGCGGCGGTCGGCGACGAGGCGGGTGACGACGTCGACGAGATCGGCGTACGCGGCGGCCGCGTCGGCGGCGGAGTTCATCATCCCGGCGATGCCGTCGACGATGCGCTCGCCGTCCTCGGGGTCGGCGCCGAACCAGGTGACGAAGATGTGCATGGGGAGGCGGCGGGCGTACTGGGCGATGAGGTCGCCGCTGCCGGTGGCGGCGAACCGGTCGATGAGCTGGCGGGCGACGCGGGCCACCTCGGCACGCAGGACGTGGGGTTCGATCAGCGCCAGGCTGTCGTTGATGGCCTGCCGGTAGCGGGCGTGCACGGCGCCGTCGCTGAACAGGGCGGTGGGGCGGTGGCCGAGCACCGGCAGCACCGGCGAGTCGGGCGGTACGGTCGCCTGCCAGGCGCGCGGGTCCTTGCTGAAGGTGTGGGTGTCGCGCAGCAGGTCGATGGCGGCCTGGTAGTCCGTGACGAGCATCGCGTCGATGTCCGGGGCGATGCGTACGGGTGCGAGCGGGCCGTGCGCGCGCAGGGCGCGGTAGTGGGCCTGCGGGTCGGCCGCGAAGGCGGGGCCGAACAGCGCGAGGGGCTGCGGCGGCGGGGCGTACGTGGTCATGAGGCGTCCTCGGGCTGCGGCATGCGGGTGAGCACATGCTCGGCGAGTGCGATCAGGGCGTCGATGCTGCCCCGGCGCTCGCGGGCGTCGCACTGGACCAGCGGGGTGGAGTCGTCCAGGTCGAGGTGTTTGCGCAGGACCTCGTCGCTGTGGGCCGGCGCGTCGGGGAAACGGTTCACCGCCACCGCGTACGGCAGCCCCTGCTCCTCCACCATGTCCATCACGGCGAAGGAGTCGGCGAGCCGCCGGGTGTCCACGAGCACGAGCGCGCCGAGCGCTCCCCGGGCGATGTCCTCCCACAGCGGCAGGAAGCGCTCCTGGCCGGGCGTGCCGAACATGTAGAGGACGAGGTCGTCGAGGACGGTGAGGCGGCCGAAGTCGATGGCGACGGTGGTGGTGGTCTTCCCCGGCAGTCCGGCGGTGGAGTCGACCCGGGTGCTGGACTGGGTCATCGCCTCCTCGGTGTGGAGGGTGGCGATCTCCGAGAGGGTACGGATCAGAGTCGTCTTGCCCACGCCGAAAGGACCCGTGACGACGAGTTTCATCAGGGTCCGGGCGGCGGCCGGCAGATAGCCGACGCCGGTCCGGTCAGGGGAGGGAGCGGAGTCCATCGAGCAGCCTCTCGACGAGCGACCTGTCGATCTGCCCGGCACTGGGTATCGGCGGTCGGGTGAGCAGAAGTCCGGCGGCCGCGAGGTCCGTGGCCAGGAAGACGGTGGCGCTGACCGGGAGGTCCAGATGGGCCGCGCACTCGACGACGGTGAGTGCGCCCGGTTCCAGCAGCTCGCACAGTCTGCGCGCCTGGGTTCCGGCGTCGTCGGGCACGGGCGCGTCGGTGCGTACGAGTACGGCGAGCCGGTCGAGCGCGGGACCGGCGGGGCGGGACCGGCCGCCGGTGACCAGGTAGGCGGGAATCAGGCGGCGTGCTGGGCCGGGGGTCATGGCCGCGCGGCGGTGTCCGGTTGGCGGTTGGGCGCGTGCATCGCCCGGGTGAGCGCGGTGACCTGTACCTGCATCTGGTAGGCGATGTCGCCGAGCTTGGCACCGGGCTCCGCGAAGAGCGCGAGCGTGGTGTTGCGTCCGGCCGGTACGACGATGGCGAATCCGAGATCGGATTCGACGACGGTCTGCGCCAGTTGCGGGGCCTCGACGTCGGTGAACGCGGTCGTGAAGGCGCGGGCGGCGGCGTGCAGGGTGGCGGTCATCGCGGCGACCCGTTCGCCGGAGGCCCGGTCGAGGCCGGGCGAGGCGCCTTCGACGAGTCCGTCACCGGTGGCGACCACGGCGTGCTGTACTCCGGGCAGTTCCAGCAGCGGGGTCAGCACCCATGCGAGGTCGCCTGAGGTGGGGCTGGGGGCGCTCACTTCTCGTCGTCTCCTTGGTCGTCCTGGTGGTCACGGGCGCCGGTGTCCGGTGCGGCGGGCCGCCCGGTGACGCTCCTGCCGTTGAGGGTGCCCTGCTGGAGGGCCGCCCAGGAAGCCCCGGCCGCCTCCGGTGTACGGGACATCTGTCCGGTGGCCGGTTCGGCGGCCCGCGCCCCGGCCGGGGCGGCGGGGGTGCGGCGCGGTGCGCGGCGGCGCCGGCTGGGCAGTCC
>NZ_JAKRGC010000095.1 GCF_022347745.1 Streptomyces sp. OfavH-34-F | reverse complement strand
CACCCCCGGCGGGCCGGGCCTTGGCCACGGCACGGGCGCGGCGGCCCTCCAGCCATTCCCGCGCCCAGTCCGCCGGCTCCCCGGCCGGCACCGCGGCGTCGTCGGACGCGCGGAGCAGCAGCAGGCCCAGCGCGTGCTTGCACGGAAACTTGCGGCTGGGGCAACTGCACCGGTACGCGGGCCCGGTGGTGTCCACCACCGTGCGGTACGGCTTGCTCCCGCTGCCCTTGCACAGCCCCCACACCGCACCCGTCGCGTCCCACCCGGTCTCCGACCAGGAACCGGACGCACAGAGCTTGTTCCCCGCCTTGCGTGAGGCGTCGTCAGGAGCCAGGGCCAGGACCTGCTCCACCGTCCAGCGCGCGGCCGAGGCAGCGGCTCCCAAGGGTTCTCCCCCGTCAGTCAGCAGCATGCCAACGACGTTAGGACGCCCCACTGACAATCGCCCTGACCTGCGCAGACACCGATTGTCAGTGCCATGGTGCACGGTGGAACCACATCCGGCCGACCGATCCGTCGACCGATCCGGAGGGGGAGATCCATGACCGTGTCCGAAACCACCGAAGCAAGCTCCGGCGAGGCCCTGCGCCCGCACGCCGAGGACGCATTCGCCGGCGAACTCAAGGCGCTCGCCGCCGCCGACGACCGCCCCAGGCCCGAGCGCTGGCGCCTGTCGCCGTGGGCCGTCGCCCTGTACCTGCTCGGCGGGACGCTGCCCGACGGCACCGTCATCACGCCCAAGTACGTGGGCCCGCGCCGCCTCGTCGAGGTCGCCGTCACCACGCTCGCCACCGACCGCGCCCTGCTCCTCCTCGGCGTCCCCGGCACCGCCAAGACCTGGGTCTCCGAACACCTGGCGGCCGCCGTCAGCGGCGACTCCACGCTCCTCGTGCAGGGCACGGCGGGCACCCCGGAGGAAGCGGTCCGCTACGGCTGGAACTACGCGCAGCTGCTCGCCCACGGCCCCAGCCGCGACGCGCTGGTGCCCAGCCCGCTGATGCGCGCCATGTCCCAGGGCATGACCGCCCGCATCGAGGAACTGACCCGCATCCCCGCCGACGTGCAGGACTCGCTGATCACGATCCTCTCGGAGAAGACCCTGCCCCTGCCCGAACTGGGCCAGGAGGTCCAGGCGGTGCGCGGGTTCAACGTCATCGCCACCGCCAACGACCGCGACCGCGGCGTCAACGAGCTGTCGAGCGCCCTGCGCCGCCGGTTCAACACCGTCGTCCTGCCGCTGCCCGCGACACCCGACGCCGAGGTGGACATCGTCTCCCGCCGCGTCGACCAGATCGGCCGCTCGCTCGACCTGCCGCCCGCGCCGGACGGCCTCACCGAGATCCGCCGCGTCGTCACCGTCTTCCGCGAACTGCGCGACGGCGTCACGGCCGACGGCCGCACCAAGCTCAAGTCCCCCTCGGGCACGCTGTCCACGGCCGAGGCCATCTCCGTCGTCACCAACGGCCTCGCCCTCGCCGCCCACTTCGGCGACGGCGTGCTGCGCCCCGGCGACGTGGCGGCCGGCATCATCGGCGCCGTCGTCCGCGACCCGGCCGCCGACCGGGTGATCTGGCAGGAGTACCTGGAGACCGTGGTGCGCGAGCGGGACGGCTGGAAGGACTTCTACCGCGCCTGCCGGGAGGCGTCCGCATGACCGGCACCCGCACGGCGGGGCCGCTGCTGCTGGGCGTCCGGCACCACGGCCCCGGCTCGGCCCGCGCCGTCCGCGCCGCCCTCGACGAGACGCACCCGCGGGCCGTGCTCATCGAGGGCCCGCCCGAGGCCGACACGCTGCTGCCGCTCGCGGCCGACGAGGAGATGCGGCCCCCGGTCGCCCTCCTCGCCCACGCGGTGGACGACCCCGGACGGGCGGCGTTCTGGCCGTTCGCCGAGTTCTCCCCCGAGTGGATCGCCATCCGCTGGGCCCTCGCCCACGACGTCCCCGTCCGCTTCATCGACCTGCCCGCCGCGCACTCGCTGGCCATGGCCGAGACGGACCGGGACGGCGCAGCCGAGGACCAGGAGGACGGGGAGAGCGGCGAACCGTCCGCCCCCGAGCCCGCCACCGCCCCCGTCGACCCCATCCGGGTGCTCGCCGAGACCGCCGGGTACGACGACCCCGAGCGCTGGTGGGAGGACGTCGTCGAACACCGCGTGCCCGGCAGCGGCGAGGCGGCGGGCCCGCTCGCCGCGTTCGCCGCCCTCGGCGAGGCGATGACCGCGCTCCGCGAGGCGTACGGGGACGGCGGACATCCCAGGGACGCCGTGCGCGAGGCGTACATGCGCCTCCAGCTGCGGGCCGCCGCCAAGGAGTTCGGCGACGACTTCGCGGTGGTCTGCGGCGCCTGGCACGTCCCCGCCCTGCGCACGCGGACCACGCTCACCGCCGACCGGGCCCTGCTCAAGGGCCTGCCCAAGGCCAAGGCCGAACTGACCTGGGTGCCCTGGAACCACCGCAGGCTGGCCCGGCACAGCGGCTACGGCGCCGGCATCGAGTCGCCCGGCTGGTACGAGCACCTGTTCACCGCGCGGGACCGCCCCATCGAGCGCTGGATGACGAAGGTCGCCGGACTCCTGCGCGACGAGGACCGGTTCGTCTCGTCCGCCCACGTCATCGAGGCCGTCCGGCTCGCCGAGACGCTCGCCGCGATGCGCGGCCGGCCGCTCGCCGGGCTCAGCGAGACGACCGACGCCGTCCGGGCCGTCATGTGCGACGGCTCCGACATCCCGCTCGCCCTCGTCCACGACCGCCTCGTCGTCGGCTCCACGCTCGGCGAGGTCCCCGACACGGCCCCCGCCGTCCCCCTCCAGCGCGACCTCACCCGGCTCCAGCGCTCCCTGCGCCTCAAGCCGGAGGAGGGCGAGCGGGACATCGAGCTGGACCTGCGCAAGGACACCGACGCCGCTCGCAGCCGCCTGCTGCACCGGCTGCGTCTCCTCAGCGTCGGCTGGGGCGAACCGGCCACCGGCCGCAACAGCACCGGCACCTTCCGGGAGAGCTGGCGGCTGCGCTGGGAGCCCGAGCTGTACGTACGGGTCGCGGAGGCGGGCGTCTGGGGCACCACCGTGCTCTCCGCCGCCACCGCCCGCGCCGAGTCGGACGCCCTGGCCGCCACCGCGCTCGCCGAGGTCACCGCGCTGGCCGAGCGCTGCCTGCTCGCCGACCTGCCCGACGCCCTGCCCGTCGTGATGCGGGCCCTCGCCGACCGCGCCGCGCTCGACTCGGACGTGGGCCACCTCGCGGACGCCCTGCCCGCCCTCGCCCGCACCCTGCGCTACGGCGACGTCCGCTCCACCGACACCACCGCCCTCGGCGAGGTCGCCGCCGGCCTCGCGGAGCGCATCTGCGTCGGCCTGCCGCCCGCCTGCACCGGGCTCGACGCCGAGGGCGCGGAGGCGCTGCGCCGCCAGGTGGACGGCGTGCACACGGCGATCGGCCTGCTCGCCGGCTCCGTCCCTTCGAGCGCGGACGGGCTGCGGACGCGGTGGCGCGCCGTGCTCCACAAGCTCACGCTCCGGGACACGGTCGCGGGCGTCATCCGGGGCCGGGCCGCGCGCCTCCTCCTGGACGACGGCCACCTCGCCCACGACGCCGCCGCCCGGCTGATGGGCCTCGCCCTCTCGCCGGGCACCCCGCCGGCCGACGCCGCCGCCTGGATCGAGGGCTTCGTCGGCGGAGCGGCGGGCGGCGGCATGCTCCTCGTCCACGACGAGCGGCTGCTCGCCCTGGTCGACTCCTGGCTGACCGGCGTCCCCGCGGACACCTTCAACGACGTACTGCCGCTCCTGCGCCGTACGTTCTCGGCGTACGAGTCCGGCGTACGGCGCACGCTGGGCGACCTCGTCCGGCGCGGCCCGGTCGCGGGCGGTGCGGCGGGGAACGGCTCCCCGGCGGGCGCGGCGGCGACGGCGCCCGGCTTCGCCCCGGTCCTGGACACCGCCCGGGCCGACGCGGTGGTCCCGGTCGTGCGCCTGCTGCTCGGCCTGGACGCGCGCCCGGAGCCCGGCGCCCCCGCCCACCACGACGACCCGCACCTGGGGGAGACGGCATGACCACGCCCACCTGCAACCCGGCCACCGGCAACCCGCCCACCGACGGCCCGGCCCTAGACACCCCGCCCAGCGGCGCCACCGGCACCGCCCAGGACGAGCGGCTGCGCCGCTGGCGCATGGTGCTCGGCGCGGACAGCGAGGAGAGCACCGGCCGCGCGCTCACCGGCCGCGACGCCGCGATGGACCAGGCCCTCACCGCCCTCTACGGCAGCGGCGGACGCAACGGGGGCCGCGGCAACGGCGGACGCTCCGCCGGGCTCGGCGGCTCCGCGCCCTCCGTGGCCCGCTGGCTCGGCGACATCCGGACGTACTTCCCCAGCTCCGTCGTCCAGGTCATGCAGCGCGACGCCATCGACCGCCTCGGCCTCTCCGCCCTCCTGCTCGAACCGGAGATGCTGGAGGCCGTCGAGGCCGACGTGCACCTCGTCGGCACGCTGCTCTCCCTCAACAAGGCCATGCCCGAGACCACGAAGGAGACCGCGCGCGCAGTGGTCCGCAAGGTCGTCGAGCAGCTGGAGAAGCGGCTCACCACCCGCACCCGCGCCACGCTCACCGGCGCGCTGGACCGGTCCGCCAAGGTCAGCCGGCCCCGTCACCACGACATCGACTGGGACCGCACCATCCGGGCCAACCTCAAGAACTACCTGGAGCTGCCCGGCGGGGACGGCGCCGGGACGGTCGTACCCGAACGGCTCATCGGCTACGGGCGGGCCGCGCAGTCCGTGAAGAAGGACGTCATCCTCTGCATCGACCAGTCGGGCTCGATGGCCGCCTCCGTCGTCTACGCGTCGGTGTTCGGCGCCGTCCTGGCCTCGATGCGCGCCCTGCGCACCCGGCTCGTCGTCTTCGACACGGCGGTCGTCGACCTCACCGACCAGCTGGACGACCCGGTGGACGTCCTGTTCGGCACCCAGCTCGGCGGCGGCACCGACATCAACCGCGCCCTCGCCTACTGCCAGTCCCGGATCACCCGGCCGGCCGAAACGGTCGTGGTGCTCATCAGCGACCTCTACGAGGGCGGCATCCGCAACGAGATGCTGAAGCGGGTCGCGGCGATGAAGGCGTCCGGTGTGCAGTTCGTGACCCTGCTCGCCCTGTCCGACGAGGGCGCCCCGGCCTACGACCGGGACCATGCGGCGGCCCTGTCCGCGCTGGGTGCCCCGGCCTTCGCCTGCACCCCGGACCTGTTCCCCGACGTCATGGCCGCCGCGATCGAGAAGCGCCCCCTGCCGATACCCGACAAGGAACCCGTCTGAGCTGCCGCCCACGGCCCCACCAGGGGGAATCTGTGACCGTAATCACCGTCCCCGTGTGATCTGCGATTTAGGGTCACGCGGGACGCGGGGATAACCTGCGAGATGGACATGCCGCGTATCCGGTCACCGTGTGCGCTTCCCCAGTGACACCGCAGTCACGTTGCCCCTCGCGGCACGCCCACGCAGAAAACCAACCGCGAGACCATTTGACAAGGGACGGACGCGCGTGGACCTGTTCGAGTACCAGGCGAGGGACCTCTTCGCCAAGCACGGTGTACCGGTGCTGGCCGGTGAAGTCATCGACACGCCTGAGGCAGCCCGCGAGGCGACCGAGCGGCTGGGCGGCAAGTCGGTCGTCAAGGCCCAGGTGAAGGTCGGCGGCCGCGGCAAGGCCGGTGGCGTGAAGCTGGCCGCCAACCCCGACGAGGCGGTCGCCCGCGCGACCGACATCCTCGGCATGGACATCAAGGGCCACACGGTCCACAAGGTGATGATCGCCGAGCTGTCCCCGGAGATCGAGGCGGAGTACTACGTCTCCTACCTCCTCGACCGCACCAACCGCACCTTCCTGGCCATGGCCTCGGTGCAGGGCGGCATGGACATCGAGGAGGTCGCGGAGAAGACCCCCGAGGCCCTCGCCAAGGTCCCGGTCAACGCCGTCGACGGCGTCACGATCGAGAAGGCCCGCGAGATCGTCGCGCAGGCGAAGTTCCCGGCCGACGTCGCCGAGAAGGTCGCCGAGACCCTGGTCACCCTGTGGGACACCTTCGTCGCCGAGGACGCCCTCCTTGTCGAGGTCAACCCGCTGGTGAAGACCAAGGACGGCCGCATCCTGGCCCTGGACGGCAAGGTCTCGCTCGACGAGAACGCCGACTTCCGCCAGCCCGGCCACGAGGCCCTCGAGGACAAGGCCGCGGCCAACCCGCTCGAGGCCGCCGCCAAGGCCAAGAACCTCAACTACGTCAAGCTCGACGGCGAGGTCGGCATCATCGGCAACGGCGCCGGTCTCGTCATGTCCACCCTGGACGTCGTCGCGTACGCCGGTGAGAAGCACGGCAACGTGAAGCCGGCCAACTTCCTCGACATCGGTGGCGGCGCCTCCGCCGAGGTCATGGCCAACGGCCTGGAGATCATCCTCGGCGACTCGGACGTCAAGTCCGTCTTCGTCAACGTCTTCGGCGGCATCACCGCCTGCGACGAGGTCGCCAACGGCATCGTCCAGGCCCTCGAACTGCTCAAGACGAAGGGCGAGGACGTCTCCAAGCCGCTCGTCGTGCGTCTCGACGGCAACAACGCGGAGCTGGGTCGCAAGATCCTCTCCGACGCGAACCACCCGCTCGTTCAGCGCGTGGACACCATGGACGGCGCGGCCGACAAGGCCGCCGAGCTCGCCGCGGCTGCGAAGTAAGGAAGAGGGACTCAGACCACCATGGCTATCTTCCTCACCAAGGACAGCAAGGTCATCGTCCAGGGGATGACCGGCGCCACGGGCATGAAGCACACGAAGCTCATGCTGGGTGACGGCACCAACATCGTCGGCGGTGTCAACCCGCGCAAGGCCGGCACGTCCGTCGACTTCGACGGCACCGAGGTTCCCGTCTTCGGGACCGTCGCCGAGGCGATGGAGAAGACCGGCGCCGACGTGTCCGTCCTCTTCGTGCCGCCGGCCTTCGCCAAGGCCGCCGTCATCGAGGCGATCGACGCCGAGATCCCGCTCGCCGTCGTGATCACCGAGGGCATCGCCGTCCACGACTCGGCCGCCTTCTGGGCGTACGCCGGCTCCAAGGGCAACAAGACCCGGATCATCGGTCCGAACTGCCCCGGCCTGATCACCCCCGGCCAGTCCAACGCCGGCATCATCCCGGGCGACATCACCAAGCCCGGCCGCATCGGTCTCGTGTCCAAGTCCGGCACGCTGACCTACCAGATGATGTACGAGCTGCGCGACATCGGCTTCTCGTCCGCCGTCGGCATCGGTGGCGACCCGGTCATCGGCACCACGCACATCGACGCCCTCGCAGCGTTCGAGGCGGACCCCGACACCGACCTGATCGTGATGATCGGCGAGATCGGCGGCGACGCCGAGGAGCGTGCGGCCGACTTCATCAAGGCCAACGTCACCAAGCCGGTCGTCGGCTACGTCGCGGGCTTCACCGCCCCCGAGGGCAAGACCATGGGCCACGCCGGCGCCATCGTCTCCGGTTCCTCCGGCACCGCCGCGGCGAAGAAGGAGGCCCTCGAGGCCGCCGGTGTGAAGGTCGGCAAGACCCCGACCGAGACCGCCAAGCTGGCGCGCGAGATCCTCGGCGCCTGACGCCGCCCGCCGCGCCCGCGCGCGGCAGCGCGTCACCGTACACACGACGCGGGCCCGTCCCCCAGCCGGGGGACGGGCCCGCGTCGTCGTACGCCGGCCGGCTCAGCCTGCTTCGGGAATCAGCCGGGCCGGGCCGCGGAACAGCTCGTCACCGAGCTTCTCGCGCAGCTTCACGTCCTGCGGCGACAGCTTCTGCGGGCCGCCGACCGGGGGCACCCCGCCGACCTTCTGGGCCGGCGCCGGAGGCGTCTCGTACTTGCGGGGCGCCGTCGCCAGCGTGATCAGCGTCAGCCCGACGATGAGCACCGTGAACGCGATGGCCGCCCTGGCCCACAGCTGCGCCTTGCGCTCACTGCCCGTACGGAGCAGCTCCGGCACGGGCAGCGGGGCGGCGGGCCCGCTGTGGGCGAGCGTGCCCAGCCGCTCGTGGATCAGGGCCGGCTCCGCCACCTCGGGCAGCCGCTCGGCGACGGCCGCCCGCGCGGTCATGAGCCGTCCGGCCGCCGCCCGCGTGCTCGCCTCGGTCTCCGCCGCCGTCTCCGGCAGCCCCAGCCCGACGCCGTCGTGCAGCACCAGCGTGCGGCGGTACGCGGGCGGCAGCTCCAGCAGCGCGTCGAGCAGGGCCCGCGAGGCGGGCGCCTCCGGCGGCGGGTCGAGCCGCCGGTGCTCCCGGTTGAGCCGCCGCCACGGGGAGATCGCGTACTCGTACGCGGCCGCCCGCACCCACCCCACGGGGTCGCGGTCCACCGCGACCTTCGGCCAGCGCTCCCATGCCTGCTCGAACGCCTTCACCACGGCCGCGCGGGAGAGGGCCCGGCGGCCGGTGAGCAGATACGTCTGCCGGTACAGGGCCCCGGCGGCGAACCTGTACAGCGCGTCGAACGCCTCGGCAGGGGCGCCGGCGGCGGTGTCCTCCGGGGCGACGGCGGGAGGGGCAGCCGGCTTCGGCGGTTCGGCCACCGTGACGGGCGGGGCCTCCACGGGTTTCACTGCGTCCACGCGCGGCACCACGGGGGCCGGCTGCGAGGTGTCCGGCACGGCGACTTCCGGCTCCACGGCTTCCGGTTCTGCGGGGTCGATCACCGGGGCCTCCGGCACCACGGCGTCCGGCTCCGCGACCTCCCGCACCACGGCGTCCGGCACCCCCGCCACCCGGGTGGCGGGGGCGTCGTCTTCCGTGCCCAGGAGCAGGCGGGCGTACGCCTCCCGTTTGCGGCCCCGGGGGGTGGTCCGGCCCGTCTCCCAGGCCCGTACCGTCGCCCGGGTGACGCCCACGGCCGCCGCGACCTGGTCCTCCGTCAGCGACTTCGCCTTGCGTAGTCTGCGCCGTTCCTTCGGCGAGGGGAGCGGTGGCGCGGCAGCGGTTTCGGACGTGCTCTGCGTCATGAGGGCCGCCCAGGCGACCCACACCGGGTGAAAAAGTACATAAACGTATATTGATCGACACCCCGGCTGTTCGCCCGTTACACGGATTGAGCGCGTGTCGTTGGGAGCATGACCGCGTGACCCAAGTGACCGAACGCAGCCCGTCGTTGTTGACTCCGCAGCAGGCGGGGCCGGCCGTGCTCGTCGCGGCGGCGCTGCGCGGCGCGCTCGCGGCCGGGCTCGGGCTCGGCTCGCTGGCCGTGCTCGTCGCCGCGCTCTGGATCAGCTCCCCGGCGCCGGACAGCGGCCCCGGCGAGGCGTTCCACGCGGCGGCGGCCCTGTGGCTGCTGGCCCATGGCGCCGAGCTGGTCAGGACCGCGACGCTGACCGGCGCCCCGGCGCCCATGGGAGTCGTCCCGCTGCTGCTCGCCGCGCTGCCCGTGTGGCTGGTGCACCGGGCGGCCAGGGACGTCCTCGAACCGGACGAGGGGCGTGTCGCCCCGTCACCCGGCGCCGCGTTCGCCCTGGTGACGGGCGGATACCTGCTGGTCGGCGGGGTCGTCGCCGAGTACTACCCGTCGTCCACCGCCCAGTCCGTCACGGAGATCACCGCGCCCCGGGTCACGGTCCTGTCCTCCGGCAACGCGCTGCCCGCCCCGGTCGTGCTGGACGCGGACGCGCTGCCGTCCAAGTACGTGCCCTCGGCCGGCGGCGGCTCGATCGACGCGCTGCCCCTGGAGCCGTCGGCCTACGCGCTCGACCTGTACGAGTCCCTGGAGGGCAGCCGGGTCGAGATCGCCGACACCCGGGTGACGGGCGCGACGACCAAGTACCGCGAGGTGTGGGTGACGGTCGCTCCGGAGCAGAACCCGACGGAGCGCGGCGGCACGCTGTACGCCTCCTACACCGACCAGAACGCGGGCCGGCTCAAGGTGCTGTCGCTGGACCCGGCCTCGCCCGTGCCCACCGCGAACGTGGGTGACGTGCTGTCCGGCACCACCGCGGGCGTCCTGGACTACGACTCGTACGGCGGCTACAACGTCCAGGCCACCGCACTCGGCACGCTCACCGACCACCACCTGCGGCGCGAGGTCACGCGCAGGCAGAAGGGCAAGGAGCTGGCGGTCGCCACGTACAACGTGGAGAACCTGGACGCGCTGGACGACCAGGCGAAGTTCGACACGCTGGCCGAGGGCGTGGCGGTCAACCTGTCCTCGCCCGACATCGTGTCCCTGGAGGAGATCCAGGACGACAACGGCGCGGTGAACGACGGCACGGTCGGCTCCGAGGCCACGCTGCAGCGGTTCACGGACGCGATCGTCGCGGCGGGCGGGCCGCGCTACTCCTGGCGCTACGTCGCCCCGCAGGACGGGAAGGACGGCGGCGAGCCCGGCGGCAACATCCGCAACGTCTTCCTCTTCAACCCGGACCGGGTGGACTTCGTGGACCGCGCGGGCGGCGACGCGACGACCGCCGTCGAGGCCGTGCGCACCCGCAAGGGCGTCGCGCTCTCGGTGTCGCCCGGCCGGATCGCGCCCACCAGTGACGCCTGGGACGACAGCCGCAAGCCGCTGGTCGGCGAGTTCCGCTTCCACGGACGGTCCGTCTTCGTCGTCGGCAACCACTTCGCGTCCAAGGGCGGCGACCAGCCGCTACACGGCCGCTACCAGGAGCCGAAGCGCGGTTCCGAGACCAAGCGCGTACGGCAGGCCGAGGAGGTCAACACCTTCGTCAAGTCGCTGCTCGCGGCGGACAAGTCGGCGCAGGTCGTGGTCCTCGGCGACCTCAACGACTTCGCGTTCTCGCCCACCGTCGGCGCGCTGACCGCGGGCAAGGTCCTCAAGCCGCTCATCACCACGCTGCCGCAGAACGAGCGGTACAGCTACGTGTACGAGGGCAACTCGCAGACCCTGGACCACATCCTGACCAGTCCGGGGGTGCGCCGCTTCGACTACGACGTGGTGCACATCAACGCGGAGTTCGCCGACCAGGCGAGCGACCACGACCCGCAGATCGTCCGCATCGACGTGCACGCCCCGCACCCCGGCAACGGGCACGGACACGGGCACGGGCACGGGCACCGCTGACCCGGCGCACGGGCGGGCGGGCGGTCAGCCGCCCGCCCGTGGCAGGGCCCGGTCCGCCGTCCCGGCGCGCGGCCGGGGCAGCGGGGCGACCGGCCGCAGCGCGGGGGCGTCCTCCAGCGGCCGGTCGGTCATGAAGCGGGCCACCAGGTCCGCCACGTCGTCGGGGCGCTCCAGCACGACCCAGTGGTCCGACTCGCCGATGGTCAGGAAGCGGCTGCCCTCGATGGTGGCGGCGAAGGCCCGCTGGTGCTCGGGCGCGGTCACGGTGTCGTGCTCGCCGGCGAAGACGAGCGCGGGCACCCCGCTGAGCCCGCCGGAGAAGTCGGGGCGGTGCTCCAGCGACCGGCGCAGCGACCGCTCGGCGTGCGGTGAGTGGGTGAGCGCCTGCACGAAGGAGCGGCGTACGTAGCGCAGGGCGAGGTCCCTGCGGTGGACCGGGCGGTCCGGGTCCAGGCACATCAGCGCCTCGGCGGTGAGCCGGGCCAGTCCCGTCACGTCCCCGGTGTCGAGCCGGTCGACCGCCCGGCCCCAGTCGTCGCGCTGGGCGTCGGTGATGTGCGACGGGACGCCGCCGAGGACCAGGCGGGCGACGCGGGCGGGGTCGTGCCGGGCGCAGGCGAAGGCGATCGAGGTGCCGTAGGAGAAGGCGTAGAGGTTGACCCGCCGTGCGCCGAGGTCGTCCATGACGGCGGTGACGGCGGCGCGCAGCAGGTCGTCGCCGGTGCCGGGCGGCAGCGGGTCGGCGCCGCCCATGCCGGGCAGGTCGGCGGTGACGACGGTGGCGTGCGGGCCGAGGTGCTCGTCCATCTGGGGCCAGCCGTGGATGCCCTGGAGGGCGCCGCCGAGGACGACGACCGGTTCGGTGCGCGCGCCGGGCCGGAGCAGGGCGCGGTAGCGGAAGCGCAGCCCGTCCACGGTGAGGGTGCGGATGATCTCTTCGGTCATGGTCCGTGGGGCCCCGGTCACCTGGTGAGGACGAGGGCGGCGTTGTGGCCCCCGAAGCCGAGCGAGGTCTTGACGGCCGCGTGGATCGCGGCGGGCCGGGCCTCCTTGCGCACCACGTCGACGGGGATGTCCGGGTCGGGGGCGTCGAGGTTGACGGTGGGCGGGACGAGCTGGTGCTGGAGGGCGAGGACGGTGAGCGCGGTCTCGATGCCGCCGGCGGCGCCGAGGGTGTGGCCGGTCATCGCCTTGGTGGAGGTGACGAGGGGGTGTTCGCCGAGGACCCGGCGCAGCATGACCGCCTCGATGAGGTCGTTGGCGACGGTCGAGGTGCCGTGGGCGTTGACGTGGCCGATGTCGGCGGCGTCGATCCCGGCGTCCGCGAGGGCGGTGCGCAGGGCGCGTTCGATGCCGAGCCCGTCGGGGTCGGGGGCGACGGCGGAGTAGGCGTCGCTGGAGGCGCCGTAACCGGCCACGCGGGCGAGGACGGCGGCGCCCCGGGCGCGGGCGTGTTCGGGGCGTTCCATGACGAGCAGTCCGGCGCCCTCGCCGACGACGAAGCCGTCGCGGTGGGTGTCGAAGGGGCGGCAGGCGGCCTGCGGGTCCTCGCGGCGGGTGGAGACGGCCTTGAGCCGGCAGGCGCTGGCGATCAGGAGCCGGGAGCAGACGGATTCGGCGCCGCCGGCCACGACGATGTCGCACGCTCCGGTGCGCAGCATCTGGTGGGCGGTGCCGATGGCGACGGTGCCGGAGGAGCAGGCGGTGGAGACGGCCTGGCTGGGGCCGCGGGCGCCGAGGTCGGTGGCGACGCTGCTGGCGGCGCCGTTGACGACGGCGAGCGGGGCGAGCTTGGGCGAGACGCGGCGGGCGCCGCGTTCGGTGAGGGCGGTGTGCTGCTCGTCGTAGAAGGGCAGGCCGCCGTGGGCGGAGCCGATGACGACGGCGACCCGGCCGCCGTCCCAGACGGCGGGGTCGAGTCCGGCGTCGGCGACGGCCTCGCGGGCGGCGATGACGGCGAGGTGCGCGAAGCGGTCCATCAGCCGGTGGGCGGCGACGCCGAGGACGGCGCGGGTGTCGAGGTCCTGGACGCTGTACATGAAGTCGCAGGGCAGGTCGCGCAGTTCGGGCCGGTGCGGGACGCAGGGGGCGGTCGCGGGGTCGTTGACGGCGCGCCAGGTGGCCTCGGCGCCGACGCCCGCCGAGGTGACGAGGCCGATCCCGGTGACGGCCGCGGCGAACGGCTCCGGGCGGTACGGGGCGGTCACGCGGCGGCCTTGCGATGGACGGCCTCGACGAGCTGGCCGACGGTGTCGCGGGAGGTGAGCTGGACGTCGTCGAGATCGACGTCCAGCCGGTCCTCGATCAGGAGCCGCAGCTCCTCCAGCGCCAGGGAGTCGAGGCGGAGCTGCCGCAGGGGCACCTCCGGGCGGATCGCCAGGGGGTCGGTTCCGAAGTTGGCGGTCAGCAGGGTGCTGATCTCGTCTGCCGTGCTCATGCTCATCGGGCACTTCTCCGCTGTCGTGACGCGGTGACGCCTTGCCGCGTGAGATGTGGGTGCCATCGGGGACGCCGGCCGGTCCGGAGTTCTCTGTTATACGCCCTGGCGGCGGCGGGTCCGGGCCGCGTTCCCCCGTGCGGTGGGCTCCTGCACGGGTGTACGAATCCTTGGGGGCGCGCGAGGTGCGCGATCGGTCAACTCCATTGGAGTGAACCGGAGTTCGCCACGTTCCAGAATGATTGTCATATCTTCGATCGCTCCCTATCGTGAGCAGGCTTCGCGGCCGCCCGGCCCGCCCCTCCGGGGCCGGGGCCGTCTCCCCTCCCCCACAGAGCAGGAGCAGGAATGCCGACTCGCGCCGCCGCCCGTACGGGCCCCAGGGCCTCCCTCCTGGCCGTCCTGACCGCCACCGTCCTCGCCGCGACCGGCACCCCCGCCCTCGCGGCGCCGGACCCCGGCCACCCGCTGGACCGGGCCTTCGCACGGGCCGCCGAGGAGTTCGACGTACCGCGTGACCTGCTCGCCGCCGTCGGGTACGGCGAGACCCACCTCGACGGCCACGCCGGACGCCCCAGCCAGGCGAACGGGTACGGCGTGATGCACCTGGTCAGCAACCCCGCCCACCACACCCTGGAGCGGGCCGCCGACCTCACCGGCGCCCCCCTCGCCGCCCTGCGCTCCGACGCCGCCGTCAACGTCCTGGGCGGCGCGGCGGTGCTGCGCGGCTACGCGGACGCCCTCGGGCTCGACGCGCGGGACCGCGACGACATCGACGCCTGGTACCCGGCCGTCGCCCGGTACGGGGGCGCCGAGGGCCCGGCCGCCGCGCTCTACGCGGACACCGTGTACACCTTCCTGGCGGACGGCATCGACGCGCTCACCCCGGACGGCGAGCGGATCACGGTGACCGGGCGGCCGGTCTCCCCGGACAAGGCCGGGACCGCCGCCCCCGATCCCTCCGTCCGCAGCGCCGACTACCCGTCGGCGCTCTGGGTTCCGGCCGACCCGAACAACTACACCCCCGGCCGGACCGCGACCGTCGACAAGGTCGTCGTCCATGTCACCCAGGGCTCGTACGCGGGCACCATCAGCTGGTTCCAGAACCCGGCGTCCGTGGTCAGCTCGCACTACGTGGTGCGCTCGTCGGACGGCCAGATCACCCAGATGGTGCGCGACGCCGACACCGCGTACCACGCGCGCAGCGCCAACGCCTCGTCGCTCGGGATCGAGCACGAGGGCTTCGTGGACGACCCGACCTGGTTCACCGACACGATGTACCGCTCGTCCGCCGCGCTGACCGCCGCCCTCTGCGACAAGTACGGCATCCCGAAGGACCGGTCGCACATCATCGGCCACAGCGAGGCCCCGGGCAACGACCACACCGACCCCGGCCCGCACTGGGACTGGGACCGCTACATGGAGCTGGTCGACGGCACCGGGGCGGGCGACGGGACCGGCGACGGGCTGAGCTTCGCCGCGTACGCCACCCAAAGGGCCGGCTCGACGGGGCCTCAGGTCACCGCCGTACAGCGGCTCCTGAACGCGCAGGGCTACCCGGCGGGCGAGGAGGACGGCGTCTTCGGAACGGCCACCGAGGGCGCGGTGAAGTCGTTCCAGACGGCGCGCGGCCTGGACGCGGACGGGATCGTGGGCGCCCGGACCTGGACGGCGCTGCTCTCCGCCGGCACCACGCCGGAGCTGGCCGAGGGCGCGGCGGGCGAGGACGTGAAGCGGGTCCAGCGCGCGCTCACCGCCGCGCTCGGCTCCGCGGTGGAGGCCGACGGCAGCTTCGGCCCGGCGACCGGGACCGCGGTGCGCTCGTACCAGACGAGCCGCGAACTGACGGCGGACGGGATCGTGGGGCCGGACACCTGGGCGGCGCTCCAGGCGGGCCGCTGACGGACCGCCGGGGCCCCGGCCGCCCGGCCCGCCGCCGGGTGCCGGGGCCCGTCAGCCCCGGTCGCGCTCGTAGCGCAGTTCCACCACCCCGCTGCCGAAGGTGCGGGTGCCGAGGAGCCGGAGGGCGGTGCGGGTTTCCTCGGTGGGGAACATCGGCTTGCCCCGGCCGATGAGGACCGGGTGGACGTAGACGCGGTACTCGTCGATCAGGTCGAGCGCCGCGAACGAGGCGGCGAGGCCGGCGCCGCCGAGCGCCAGATCGCCGCCGGGCTGCTCCTTGAGCGCCCGCACCTCGTCCGGGACGACCTCGCGGACGATCGTGGTGTTCCAGTCGGCCCGCTCCAGGGTCCGCGAGTACACGTACTTGGGGGTGTCGCGCCAGATCGCGGCGAACTCGGCCACCGTGCCCGCGTTGGCCGGGTCCTGGTCGGCGGTGGGCCAGAAGTCCGCCATCAGCTCATGGGTGACCCGGCCGTCCAGCATGCCGCCCATGCCGGCGAGCTGGTCGTTGAAGTAGCGGTGGAGCTCCTCGTCGACGACGTGCCAGTCGATCTCCCGCCGAGGGCTCTCGATGAAGCCGTCGAGGGACATCGACATCCAGTAGACGATCCTGCGCATCGCACACCTCACCGGGCGGTCGCGGGGACGGGGGTGAACCGCACCCGACGCTACCGGGCGGCGCGGCTTGACGCGGGAACGGCGCGGGCCGTAGGAGTCGGGGTATGAGAGTCGGAGAGGCGCGCGCCGCGGCCGCGCACTGGGTGACCGCGCACGCCCGCCCGCGACCGGACTACCGGGGGGCGTACTTCAGCGGCTCGACGGTCGGGCTCCCGGACGACGCGGAGCTGCCCTCCGCCTCCGACGTGGACGTGGTCGTGGTGACCGCGGGCGGCGAAGCGCCCGCGAAGCCCGGCAAGCTCCGCCACCGGGGCGCCCTGCTGGAGATCACCTACGAGCCGATGGCCCTGCTGGACGACCCGGAGGCGGTGCTGGGCGCGTACCACCTGGCGGGCGGCTTCCGCCGGGACACCGTCATCGACGACCCCACCGGGCGGCTGCGCGCCCTGCACGCGTACGTCGCGCCGCGCTTCGCCGAGCGGAGCCGGGTGCGCCGCCGCTGCCTGGACGCCCGGCACCGCGTCGAGGACCGGCTCGCCGCCCTCGACCCCGGGGCGCCCTACGCCGCGCGGGTGCTGGGCTGGCTGTTCCCGACCGGGGTGACCGCGCACGTCCCGCTGGTCGCCGCGCTGCGCAACCCGACCGTCCGGCTGCGCTACCCGGCCGTGCGCGAGGTGCTCGCCGCGTACGGGCAGGACGCGCTCTATCCGCGGCTGCTGGCGCTGCTGGGCTGCGAGGAGGTCTCCGCCGGGCGGGTGCGCCGCCATCTGGACGCGCTGGCCGAGACGTTCGACGCCACGGTCCCCGTCGCGCGCACGCCGTTCTTCTTCAGCGGCGACCTCACCGCCGGGGCGCGGCCCGTCGCGATCGGGGGCAGCCGGGAGCTGGTGGACCGGGGCGAGCACCGGGAGGCGGTCTTCTGGATCGTCGCGACCTTCGCGCGCTGCCATCTGGTGCTGGCCGAGGACGCGCCCGCGCTGCACGCCGCCCGGCTGCCGGCGTTCCGCGAGGCCGTCGCCGACCTCACCGGCATCGGCTCCACCGGGGACCTGCTCGCCCGGCGCGACGAGGTGCTGCGCTTCGTGCCCGAGCTGTGGGCGGCCACCGAGAAGATCCTGGCCGCCCAGCCGGAGATCCACGGCTGAGGCGCGAGCGGCCGCCCACCCGTTCCCGGATGGGCGGCCTTGCGCGCGGGCTGTCAGCGGGTCACTTCAGGCCGAACGCCCGGATGATCTCCTGGTCCACGGAGAGACCGCCGCCTGCCTCGGCGTGCGCCTTGAGGGAGACCGCGGCGGCCCCCTTCTTCGGCGTCCTGAAGCGGGCGGTCCAGGAACCGGCCGCGTCCTTCCGGAGCTGCACCGGGCTCCAGCTCCTCCCGTCGTCGTAGCTGACCGACAGGGACGCCTTCGTCGCCTTCACGGCGCCCTCCAGCCACTCCTGCGTGGTGGAGGACAGGCCGATCTCCGTCCACTTCCCGGCCCGGACGTCCCCGGCCAGGTCGGTGTCCACGGCGTAGTCCAGCTGGAGCATCGGGATGTCCACCTGGTACGGCCCGTCCGGGTCGTTGGCGCCGGACACGAAGGTCCACTCGGAGTGCGTGCGCACGGACGTCTTCCAGGTGTCCGCGTCGCGCGAGGCGTCGAGCACCAGCCGGTAGGGCAGCTTCTCGGCGGGCAGGTCCCCGACGTAGCCGGCCCGGCCGGGCGACTCGTCGAGCAGCGTGTCGCCCTGGTAGACCGCGACCTTGCCGGTCTCGTACTCCTTGTCCGGCATGGAGCCCGAGTGCCCGGCCCCGCCGTCCGTCCAGGGGGTGATGTTGTACTGGATGTCGCCCCACTGCGTGCGGGCCGGGCCCCAGTAGCCGGTGCCCAGGCGCGGGCGGGTGACGGGCGCGAACCAGGAGGTGCGGGTGGTGCTGCCGGCCCGGTGGTCCATCTCGCCGCTGCGCTGCTCCAGCACGGTGTCCGTGCCCTCCGCGTTGTACTGGGCGTGGTTCTCGTACCAGAACGAGGCGCCGGGCAGCGGGGTGACCCACTCGGTGCGGGTGGCCGGGTACTTCTCGTACTCGGCAAAGCCGACGCCGGGCCCGTAGTCGGGGATGTCGTAGCGGTAGCCGCCGCCGACGACCTCCCGGTGGCCGTAGAAGGTGTTCTCCACCTTCGCCAGCTGCCGGGCGGAGGGGGCGAAGGCCAGCGAGCGGTCCGGGACCGCGCCGTCGTGACGGTCGACCAGGTCGTAGACGTAGCTCGCGTACTTGTGCTGCTCGACGGTGACCTTCCCGCCGCGCCGGGCGGTCTCGATCAGGTCCTCGCCGGCGATCCGCTGCACGGTGGCGACGGGCAGGGCGAGCGTGGTGCCGTACTCGCCGTAGGACTCCATCAGCCGGCCGTCGCCGCGGTTGACGACGAACAGCGCCTTCGCGCCGGCGGCGACGGCCGCGGCGACCCGGTCGGCCGGGGCCACCGTGTCACTGCTGCGGATGACGACCGCCTTGCCCTTCGCGTCCACGTTCAGGTAGTCGGCGGCGGAGCCGTCGCCGGCGAAGACGCTGCGGAGCTTGGCGCGGCTGTCCTCGGCGACCGGGGAGCCGTTCTGCACGGTGACCGGGACGTCCCGGCCGCCGGCGGTCAGGTCGATGAGCTTCTCGCCCTGGCGCCAGCGGGTCAGGAAGGAGAAGTCGCCCTTGGTCACCTTCTCGGTGGGGCTCGCCCACAGCTGGTCGTAGACGAGCGGGATCTGGTAGGCGTCGCGCTGCACGGTGCCGTCGGGGGCGGTGCGTGCCATGTCGTAGCGCAGCTGCCGGGTCTCGGTCTCCTGCGGCGTGCGCACGCTGACCTTGCGGGCCTTCGACGCGTCGAGCGTGACGGTGACCGGCTCGTCCAGGACGATCTCGGGGGCGGCCAGGAAGGCGAGGGCCCTGGAGTCGGCGGTGTCGCCCTTGACGTCGGCGGCGGTCCAGGCGGTGTAGTCGCCCGGCGGCAGCCTCAGCGTGGTGTCGCCGGACACCTGGACCGGGGCGAGGTTCTGGTCGCCGAGGGCACCCAGGATGACGGTGCCGTCCATCGGCTCGCCGTCGCGGTCGCGCAGCCGGAGCGTGAGGTCGTACAGCTCCCGCTCCTTGTTCAGCGCGAATCCGGTGTGCGCGACGACCGCGCCGGAGGCATCCTTGGCGAGGACCTGCCCGGAGAAGGTGGTGCCCGCCTCGGTCTTCGACGGGTCGAGCGCGAGGACCGCGTCGGCGGTGGCGCCGGCCGGGACGGTCAGCCGCTTCGGGGACAGCGTGTACGCGTCCGAGGCGGTGTCCGTCGCCAGGTCCAGGGTGACGTCGGCGTCGCCCGTGTTGCGGTAGGTGACGGTCCGTTCGGCGACCGGGTCCGAGGCGCTGTGCGGCCAGTCGTAGGCGGCGACCGGGACGGAGCCGGTGGCCTCGATCGTCGTGTCGATGGCGGCCTTCACGTCGAGCCGGCCGGTGCCCTGCTCGTACGGGGTGTAGTCCGGCAGCACCTTCGACGAGGTCATCAGCGCGTCCTTGACCCGCTGCCCGCTCCAGTCGGGGTGGCGCTGCTTGACGATGGCGGCGGCGCCTGCGACGTGCGGGGTGGCCATCGACGTACCGGACATCGCCTGGTACATGCCCTCGATGCCGGGGACGGACTGCGAGGCGGCGGCGTTGATGTCCACGCCCGGCGCGGACAGGTCCGGCTTCAGGCCGTAGCTGCGCACCAGCGGCCCCATGGACGAGAACTCGGCGCGGCCGTCCCGCTTGTCGACGGCGGCGACGGTGAGCGCCTTCTCGGCGGAGCCGGGCGCGCCGATGGTGCCCGCCCCGTACGCGTTGCCGGCGGCGATCACGAAGAGCGGGCCGCCGTCCGCGGAGAGGGCGTCGACGGCCTGGGCCATCGGGTCGGTGCCGTCGTCCGGGACGGGCGAGCCGAGGCTCATGGAGACGACGTCGGCGCCCTCCGCCCTGGCCCACTCCATAGCCTCGATGATCCCGGAGTCGGCGCCCTCGCCGCCGTCGCTCAGGACCTTGCCGACGAGCAGGTCGGCGGCGGGGGCGACGCCCTTGTTGGCGCCGTCGGACGCGGCGCCGGAGCCGGCGATGGTGGAGGCGACGTGGGTGCCGTGGCCGTTCTTGTCGTCCACCTCCTCGCCGGGCACGAAGCTCCTGGTCCGCAGGATGCGGTCCTTGACGTCCGGGTGGTCGGCGTCGATGCCGGTGTCCAGGACGGCGACCGTGATGCCCTTGCCGTCGTAGCCGTCGGCCCATGCCTGCGGGGCGTTGACCTGCGGCACCGAGTCCTTGAGCGCGGCCTCGACGCGGCCGTCGAGCCAGAGCTTGGCGATGCCGTTGTCCAGGGAGCGGGCGGTCGCGGTGCGCGCGATGTCGTTCCAGAAGGAGCGCGCGGTGTCCTTGCCGGCGGTGAGCGCGGCGCCGTGGATGGACTCCAGCTTCCGGACGGCCTTGCTGCCGCGCGGGGCGGCGGGCAGCGAACGGGCCTTGGCGGCGGGGTAGGTGGCGATCAGCGGGATGCCGCCGGTCTTCTCGTCGTCGTAGCCCATCGCGGCGAGCGCGGAGACGTTGAACAGGCGGCGGTCCAGCTTGCCGGCCGCGAGCAGGCTCCGCGCCTCGTCGGGCAGGACGTAGACGTCGTCCCCGGCCTGCTGGACGTGGACGCCGCCGGTCGCGCCCTCGGGGCGGTCCACGGTGACGGTGTCCCGGTCGCCCGCGCCGTCCGTGTAGTGGACGACGTCGCCGGTGACCAGGGTGATGTCGTAGCTGTGGACGGCCGCCCCGGCGGGGCCCGTCGCGGTGGGGGCGGGGGCGGGCGCGGCGGCCGCGG
>NZ_JAKRGC010000094.1 GCF_022347745.1 Streptomyces sp. OfavH-34-F | reverse complement strand
GCCGCCAGCCGCTCCCCGGCCGGCCGGGACAGGTCGCGCAGCGCGTCCACCGCGGCCAGCACCGCCTCCCGCCCGTCCCGCTTCGGCACGCCCCCGGCGGCCCGCTCGTACAGCTCGGCACCCTCGGCCAGCGTCAGCTCGGTGTCGATGCCCGCCGGAATCTTGATCCCCGCCGTGTGGAGCCAGGTGGCGACCGGGTCGCTCCACGCCTCGACCGTGTACGTCCACCGCCCCTCGGCGTCCGGGGTGACCTCGGCGCCCCAGCGGTCGGTGCCCGGGGCCAGCTCGCGCATCGGGGTCCAGGGGCCCGGCCGGCCGCCCGGACCGCGCAGCACCACATTGGCCGCCACCGCCTCGTGGCCCTCCCGGAAGACGGTCGCGGTGACCTCGAACGTCTCACCGGCGACGGCCTTGGCGGGCCTTCTGCCGCAATCGACGAGTGGCCGGACGTCGAGGACGGGAATGCGACCGATCATGGAATCACCTGGGGACTGGAGCGGAAACCGGAAAAAAGGGCAGCGGAAACCGGAGACGGAGAAGCGTGCGCCGCGAGGGTGGGGTTGCGTCCTTTCTAGTCGCTCGGTGGACACCTCATGGGGGGTGGGCAGGGCCGCTTGCGCACGCATTCACTCGAATGGCAGTCCAAATCCGTCCGCGCGCTCCCGGACCGGGGAAAACGCGGCCCCCGCCGAGGGGTGACGGAGCGGCGCACACGGTGCTGCGTCACGCCCCGATTCCCAGGTCCCCTGTAAAGCTGGAACACGTGAAGGCCATTCGTCGATTCACCGTGCGTCCCGTCCTCCCGGACTCCCTCCAACCCCTCAGCGACCTGGCGCGGAACCTGCGCTGGTCCTGGCACACCGAGACCCGCGAGCTGTTCCGGGCCGTCGATCCGGCGGCCGGCCCCCCGGCGGAGTGCGACCCCGTCCGCCTGCTCGGCTCCGTCTCCGCCGGGCGGCTCGCCGAGCTGGCCCATGACGAAGCGTTCCTGCACCGGCTCGCCGAAGCCTCCGCCGACCTCCGGGACTACCTCGAAGGCCCCCGCTGGTACCAGGAGCGGCAGGAGCGGGGCGCCGCGCTGCCCGCCGCCGTCGCCTACTTCTCGCCCGAGTTCGGGGTCACCGCCGCCCTGCCCCAGTACTCCGGCGGGCTCGGCATCCTCGCCGGGGACCACCTCAAGGCCGCCAGCGACCTGGGCGTGCCCCTGATCGGCGTCGGCCTGCTCTACCGCCACGGCTACTTCCGGCAGACCCTGTCCAGGGACGGCTGGCAGCAGGAGCACTACCCCGTCCTCGACCCCAACGAGCTGCCGCTCACCCTGATCCGCGAGCCCGACGGCACCCCCGCCCAGGTCGTCCTGGCCCTGCCCGGCGGACGCGCCCTGCACGCCCAGATCTGGCGGGCCCACGTCGGCCGGGTCCCGCTGCTCATGCTCGACTCCGACGTCGAGGAGAACGCCCCCGGCGAACGCGAGGTCACCGACCGGCTCTACGGCGGCGGCAGCGAGCACAGGCTGCTCCAGGAGATGCTCCTCGGCATCGGCGGCGTCCGCGCCGTGCGCGCGTACTGCCGGCTCACCGGCCACCCCGCCCCCGAGGTCTTCCACACCAACGAGGGCCACGCCGGCTTCCTCGGCCTGGAGCGCGTCCGCGAGCTGGCCGTCACCGGCCTCGACTTCGACGCCGCGGTCGAGTCCGTCCGGGCCGGCACCGTCTTCACCACCCACACCCCGGTCCCGGCCGGCATCGACCGGTTCGAGCGGGCCCTGGTCGCCCGCCACTTCGGCGAGGACGGCGAACTGCCCGGTGTCCCCGCCGACCGGGTGCTGGACCTGGGCACCGAGACCTACCCCGGTGGCGATCCGGGCGTCTTCAACATGGCGGTGATGGGACTGCGGCTCGCCCAGCGCGCCAACGGGGTCTCCACCCTGCACGGCCGGGTCAGCCGGGAGATGTTCGCCGGCCTCTACCCGGGCTTCGACGCCCCCGAGGTGCCCATCACCTCCGTCACCAACGGCGTCCACGCGCCCACCTGGGTCGCCCCCGAGGTCCTGCGGCTGCGCGCCGAGTCCGGCTGTGCGCCCGGCCGCTGGGACTCCGTCGCCGACCTCCCCGCCCGCCGGCTGTGGGACCTGCGCCGCACCCTGCGCGGACAGCTCGTGGACGAGGTGCGGCAGCGGCTGCACGCCTCCTGGCGGCACCGGGGCGCCCAGCCCGCCGAACTCGGCTGGATCGACGGGGTGCTCGACCCGGACGTCCTGACCATCGGCTTCGCCCGCCGCGTCCCCTCGTACAAGCGGCTGACGCTCATGCTGCGCGACCGCGACCGGCTGCGCGGGCTGCTGCTGCACCCGCAGCGCCCGGTCCAGATCGTCGTCGCGGGCAAGGCCCATCCGGCCGACGACGGCGGGAAGCGGCTCGTCCAGGAGCTGGTGCGGTTCGCCGACGACGCGCGGGTCCGCCACCGCATCGTCTTCCTGCCCGACTACGGCATGGCGATGGCCCAGAAGCTCTACCCGGGCTGCGACGTCTGGCTGAACAATCCGCTGCGCCCGCTGGAGGCGTGCGGGACGAGCGGGATGAAGGCCGCACTCAACGGCTGCCTCAACCTGTCCGTGCTGGACGGCTGGTGGGACGAGTGGTTCGAGCCGGACTTCGGCTGGGCGATCCCGACGGCCGAGGGCGCCGCGCTGGACGAGGACCGGCGCGACGACCTGGAGGCGGGCGCCCTGTACGAGCTGGTCGAGGACCGGATCGCGCCGCACTTCTACGAGCGGGACGAGGAGGGGCTGCCCGGCCGCTGGATCGAGATGGTGCGGGCCACGATCGGCACTCTGGGGCCCCGGGTCCTCGCGGACCGGATGGTCGCGGAGTACGTCGAGCGGCTGTACGCCCCCGCCGCGGCGGCGCAGCGCGCCATGGACCCGGCCCGTTCGCGGGAGCTGGCGGCCTGGAAGGGGAAGGTCCGGGCGGCCTGGCCGGGGGTGGCGGTGGACCACGTGGAGACGGTGACGCCGACCGGCTCCGGTACGACGGCGGAGCTGGGCTCCATGCTGGGGCTGCGGGTGCGGATCTCGCTCGGGGCGCTGGCGCCGCAGGACGTGGAGGTGCAGGCGGTGGCCGGGCGGGTGGACGCGGCCGACGCGATCACCGACGCGCAGGTCTTCCCGCTGAAGCCGGCGGGCGGCCAGGACCTGGAGGGCCACTGGCTGTACGAGGGCCCGCTCGCGCTGGACCGTACGGGGCCGTACGGCTACACGGTGCGGGTGCTGCCCGCGCACCGGCTGCTGTCCTGCGGCGCCGAACTCGGCCTGGTCGCCCAGCCCGCCGGGACCGCGAACGAGGGCGGCGGGGTGCTGCTGCGCTGACCGGGGCCCGGCATGGCGGAACCGCCCGGAGGGGGATGGACTTCCTCCGGGCGGTTCCGTGTCAGCGGCGGGTCATGCGGTGACCCGTGGTGCGTCAGAAGGTCAGCTTGAAGCTGTTGATGGTGCCGCCGTAGACCGAGTAGACGTCCTGGACGCGGAGCTTCCAGGTGCCGTTGGCGGTCTCCGAGGAGGCGTTGACGGTGTACGTGGTCTTCACGTCGTCCGCCGAGTCGTAGTACGAGGCGTTCTTCAGCCGGTACGCGGTGCCGTCCGGGGCGATCAGGTCGATGACCAGGTCGCCGCGCCAGCTGTGGGTGATGTCCACGCCGACCTTGAGGGCGCTGGGCGCGTTGCCGGAGCGGCCCGTGACGGTGACCGAGCTGGTGACGGCCGCGCCGGCGTCCGGGATGGTCACCGGGGTGGTGTTCTGGAAGACGGTGCCGTCACCGGGGTCGGTGTCGCCGCCGGGGCGGGAGCCCACGTTGATCGCGGCCCAGGCGTCGGCCACCGACTTGTACTCGGCGCTGCTGGTGCCGTACAGCTCACCGGCCACCGCGAGCGTGCCGGTGCGGGCACTCGCGTAGTTGGTGGTGGAGGTGAACTTCGTGGTGAGCGCCTTGAACCAGATCTGCTCGGCCTTGGCGCGGCCGATGCCGGTCACCGGCAGGCCGTCCGAGGTCGGGGAGTCGTAGTTGACGCCGTTGATGGTCTTCGCGCCGCTGCCCTCGGACAGCAGGTAGAAGAAGTGGTTGGCCGGGCCCGACGAGTAGTGCACGTCGATGTTGCCGATGCCCGAGTACCAGGAGTCCTTGGACGCCCCGTCACGGCTGGGCTTGTCCTGGTAGCGCAGCGGCGTGCCGTCGCCGTTGATGTCGATCTTCTCGCCGATGAGGTAGTCGCCCTTGTCGGTGGCGTTGTTGGCGTAGAACTCGACGGCGGTGGCGAAGATGTCGCTGGTGGCCTCGTTGAGGCCGCCGGACTCACCGCTGTAGACCAGGCCGGCGGTGTTGGAGGTGACGCCGTGGCTCATCTCGTGGGCGGCCACGTCCAGCGAGGTCAGCGGGTTGGCGTTGCCGCTGCCGTCGCCGTACGTCATGCAGAAGCAGCTGTCGTCCCAGAAGGCGTTGACGTAGTTGTTGCCGTAGTGGACGCGGGAGTACGCGCCGACGCCGTCGCCCCGGATGCCGGAGCGGCCGTGGACCTCCTTGTAGTAGTCCCAGGTCTCGGCCGCGCCGTAGTGGGCGTCGGCCGCGGCGGTCTCGGCGTTCGAGGCGCTGCCGTTGCCCCAGACGTCGTCGGAGCCGGAGAACAGGGTGCCCTTGCCGGACGTCCCGTGGTTCAGGTTGTACGTCTTGTGGCTGCCGCGGGCGGTGTCGGTCAGGTTGTACGAGCCGGAGGACCCGGAGGTGCCCAGGGTGACCTGGCCGCTGTACTCGGTGTTGCCGACGCCGTTCTCGATCGCCTGCCACTCGAAGAGCTTCGCTCCGCTGGTGGCGTCGGTGATGACGTGCAGCGCGTTCGGGGTGCCGTCCTCCTGGAGGCCGCCGACCACGGTCTCGTAGGCGAGCTGCGGGGTGCCGGAGGCCATCCAGACGACCTTGCGGGGGGCCCGGTCGGCCTCCGCCTTGTCCGAGCCGGCCGCCTTCGCCGCGCCGAGCGCCTGCTTGGTGGCGACGGCCGGGCCGACCTCCGCGACCGTGTCGACGGCCTTCAGCTGGGCGGCGGTGGCCTTGGACGCCTTGACGACGCTCTTGGTGGCGCCGGACTTCGTCTCCTGGACGACCAGGTCGCCGCCGAGGACGGGCAGCCCGTCGAAGGTGCGCTCGTAACGCGTGTGGGTGGTGCCGTCGCGGTCCTGGACGACGTCGCGGACGACGAGCTTCTCCTTGGCGCCGAGACCGAGTTCCTTGGCCGTGGCGGCCCGGCTCGCGTTGGCCTCGCGGATCAGCTCGGCGCGCTGGGAGGGCGAGAGCTGCTTGGGCAGGGCGCCGGGGTTCGCCTTGGAGGCGGTGGCGGACTTGGCGGTGCCGTTGTCCGGGGCGGCCGAGGCCGTTCCGGACTGGACTCCCACGGCGAGGAGGGCTGCGGCGGCTATCAGGGCGCCGGTCGCGGTGGCACGACGGCTGTGCGTGGATCTCACGCGGACTCCTTCTGCGAGGGGGGTACCGGCGGCTGGGTGAGCCGGCCGGGCAAGCAAGCAGTGCGCGGAACGGGGTGAAGAGTGTCAGGAGTCGGCCACTTCTGTCAGGGGCGCGTCAACAACTTGGCCGGAATTCGTTCGTTGCCGGATCAGGTGTGTTCGTTAAGCGGACGTTTCCGCGACCTTCACGCAGGGGTGCCGCGCACCCTCCGGAAGGCCCCCTGCCTCCTTGGCCTCCGGGGTCTTCCGGGATGACGCGCGTGTTTCCGGGGTGCGAAGGGAATGCGTGCAGCCGGAAAGTTCCCACCTGTCGAGACGGGGAGCGGGTGTGGCGCATTCTCGCCCGTCCGTTCGATGATCAAACGACCGAACGGACGGGCGGGAAGCGTGTAGGGAGCGCATCCCCGCCGGGCTGTCGTGGCGGTCACCATGTGTAGCGGTTGCCGGCCTCGGCGGCAGTAGAGGGATGTCCTCGATGGTGGCGGTCCGGCCTATGAGCGTGGTCGGCCCGGAAGCGTGAGGCGGGGGCAGCTCGATGCGCTCACCGAGGCCGACGTGAGGAATCCGCTTGTGCGGTGGCGCCGAGCATGCGGAGAAGGCTGATGCGGAGGGCATCCTGTGCAGCCGGGGCGGACAGCCGGCCGGCGTCCTGCTCCTCGCTCGCAGCATGGCCGAGCCTGATGGTCGCCGCGACCAGCCAGTCGACGGGGAGCCGGTCGTCGAACTCTCCGGTCTGCCGACCGCGTTGGATCACCCTTCTGATCCGGTCGGCGACGGGCGTGTGCCGGTCGTGGTCGGCCTCCGGGCTGACGGGGTGGGCGCTGATCAGCTGAAGCAGTACGGGGTAGCGCCCGGTCACCTGTGCGCCGGCGTCGAGTATGCGCATCAGGGTGTCTGCGGCGGGGGCGGTCTCGAGGTCGGCGGCGTCCATGGCGGCGACGGCCTCGTCGGTGATCCGCTCGACCACGGCCAGCAGCAACTGCTCCCGTGAGGGGAAGTGCGCGTAGACGGTCGGGCGGGTCACGCCCGCAGCGCCGGCGATCGCCTCCAGGCCGGCGTCGGGTTCGGCGTTGAGGACCCGGGTTGCGGCATCCAGGATGGCGGCCCTGCTGCGGCGGGCGTCAGCACGGCGGTTTCGGGCGGGGGAAGACATCATCTCTTACATGTTGCCAAACTTATCGGAGCCTGCATATCTTACAGTGTGTAAAAGATCGAGCGTGAGCACCGGACCGGCGGGAGTGACATGAGCCCACTCGACAACACCGACCCCAAGCAGTTCATCGCCGACTTCTTCACCTCCTTCACCAAGGACTTGCTGCAGACGGACGAGGACGCGGCGCTGATCGTCGACCGCTATCACACCCCGGACATCGTCGAGATCGCCGACGGACACCGGATGGACCGCGACAAGCTCGTCGCGCATGCCCGCCCGGTCCGCAAGAACCGGCCCACCATCCGCATGGAGGTGCACGAGGCCGTCGCCGACGGCGACCGGCTCGCCGCTCGCTACACCCTGAACTCCTCCCAGCGCGGCAAAAACCTCGCCATCGAGGTCTACTTCTTCGGCCGGTTCGCCCCCGACGGGCGTATGTGTGAGGCGCACATGACCACCCGCACTGTTCCCGTGGACGGCAGCGGCGAGCATGAAGAGGCAGAGTCATGACCAAGAGCACGTACACCGTCACGGGCATGGCCTGCGGGCATTGCGCGGAGTCGGTCACCGAGGAGCTTGAACGCATCGCCGGCGTTACCGCCGTGACGGTGGATGTCGACAGCGGCACGGTTGTGGTGATCGGCGACGGGGATGTGGAAACCGCGGACGTACGTGCCGCGGTCGAGGAAGCAGGCTACGAGCTCACGACTGAGGACACATAGATCGAAGCAGCAGCTGCTGGACGTAGCCACTATCGACGGGATCGCGGACTTGCTCATCCGCTGCTGATGAGCCCCCTTCATTGCCAACGAATTCGCGGATATGGAGACAGGGGGTCAGGCCAGGCTCTCGCGCCAGGCGCGGTGCAGCCCGGCGAACCGGCCCGTGCCCGCGATCAGTTCCTCCGGCGTGCCGTCCTCCACGATCCGGCCCCGCTCCATCACCAGCACCCGGTCCGCCACCTCCACGGTCGACAGCCGGTGCGCGATCACCACGGCGGTGCGGCCGTGCAGCACGGTGTCCATCGCCCGCTGCACCGCGCGCTCGCCGGGGATGTCCAGCGAACTGGTCGCCTCGTCGAGGATCAGCACCGCCGGGTCGGCGAGCAGCGCGCGGGCGAACGCCACCAGCTGGCGCTGCCCGGCCGAGATCCGGCCGCCCCGCTTGCGCACATCGGTGTCGTAGCCGTCCGGCAGCCCGGTGATGAAGTCATGGGCGCCGATCGCCTTCGCGGCCCGCTCGATCTCCTCGCGGCTCGCCTCCGGACGCCCGATCGCGATGTTGTCCGCGACCGTCCCGGAGAACAGGAACGCCTCCTGGGTCACCATCACCACGCCCCGCCGCAGCTCGGGCGTGGCCAGGTCCCGCAGATCGGTGCCGTCCAGCAGGACCCGCCCCGCGGACGGGTCGTAGAACCGGGCCAGCAGCTTGGCGAGCGTGGACTTGCCGGCGCCCGTGGAGCCGACCACCGCCACCGTCTGCCCGGCCGGGACGGTCAGGTCGAAGCGCGGCAGCACCTCGCCGCCCGTCCGGTAGCCGAAACTCACCCCGTCGAACACCACCTCGCGGCCCGGCAGGGAGCCCGCGCGGGCCGGCAGCTCACGCGGCTCCACCGCCTCCGGAACCGTGGGCGTCTGGGCCAGCAGCCCGGCGATCTTCGCCATCGAAGCGGCGGCGGACTCGAAGGAGTTCAGGAACATGCTGAGCCGGTCGATCGGGTCGTACAGCCGCCGCAGATACAGCACCACCGCGGCCAGCACCCCGAGCGCCAGGTCCCCGGAGGCCACCCGGTACGCGCCCCAGAGCACGATCCCGGCCACCGCCGTGTTGGCGACCAGCCGCGAGCCGACGACGTACCGCGCGTTCTCCAGCGTCGCGTCGCCGTTGATCTCCCGGTGACGCCCGTTCAGCTCCGCGAACACCGCGTCGTTGACCGGCTCCCGGCGGAACGCCTGGACGGGTCGGATGCCGTTCATGGTCTCCGCGAACTTCACGATCACCGAGGCGATCGCCGAGGACCGGGCGGTGAAGATCACCGAGGAGCGGCGCCGGTACTGCCGCACCAGCAGATACAGCGGCAGGAAGGACAGCACGGCAGCCGCGCCCGTCGCCAGGTCCAGCCAGAGCAGCACCGCGGCGATCGACAGGAACGACAGGAAGACGTGGATCAGCTCCTGGAGCCCCTCCTCCAGCAGCTCCCGCAGCGCCTCCAGGTCCGAGGTGGACCGCGAGATGAGCCGGCCGGAGGTGTACCGCTCGTGGAAGTCCACGCTCAGCGCCTGCGCGTGACGGAAGATCCGGCCGCGCAGATCGAGCAGGACGTCCTGGCTGACCCGCGCGGACACCTGGATGAACGCGTACTGGAGGGCGCCCGCGCCCACCGAGCAGAGCGCGTAGCCCAGCGCGACCGCGATCAGCGGCCCGTAGTCGTGGCCGCGGAAGGCGGGCACCCCGCTGTCGATGGCGTACGCCACCAGCAGCGGGCCCGCCTGCACCGCCGCCTGCTGCAACAGGATGTACAGGGCGGCCACCGCCACCCGCCCGCGCGACGGGCGCAGCAGCGAGGCGAGCAGCCGGCGGGTGGCCCCGCGCGGGGACGGCAGGTCGTCCCGGTCGAAGGGATCGCCGGGACCTCCCGCCCGCGCCGGGTCCTGCGCCCCGCCCTCCTGCGCTCCGCTCTCCGGCGCCGGCTCCCGCGGCCCCGCCTCCCGGCGTGCCGGGTCCTGCTCGTCGCCCGGTTCGGCGGGGCGGCCGGTCGTGGTGCTCGTCATCGGGTGCTGCCCTCCTCGGCAGGGGCCTTCGCGCCCATGTCCTCGTCCTCGACGGGTCCGGAGACCGCCTCTCCGGTGTCCCGCGCACCGGCCGCGTGCTCCCCGCCCGACATCAGCCAGGCGTACTCCGCGCTGGTCCGCAGCAGCTCCTGGTGGGTGCCGACCGCCGCGATCCGGCCCTCCGACAGCAGCGCCACCCGGTCCGCCAGCATCACGGTGGACGGCCGGTGCGCGACCACCACCGCCGTGGTCTCCGCGAGCACCCGGCGCAGCGCCGCCTCCACCAGGGCCTCCGTGTGCACGTCGAGCGCCGAGAGCGGGTCGTCCAGCACCAGGAAGCGCGGCCGGCCCACCACGGCCCGGGCCAGGGCGAGGCGCTGGCGCTGGCCGCCGGACAGGCTCAGGCCCTGCTCGCCGACCTCCGTGTGCACGCCGTGCGGCAGCTCGTCGACGAACCCGGCCTGGGCGACGCCGAGCGCGCGCCGCAACTCCTCCTCGCCGCCGTCCGCCGCCCCCATCAGCACGTTCTCGCCGACCGTCGCGGAGAACAGCGTCGGCTCCTCGAACGCCACCGCCACCAGTTCCCGCAGCCGGGTGCGCGGCATGGCGGTGATGTCCTCGCCGTCCAGCGTGATCCGCCCGGCGGTCGCGTCGTAGAGCCGGGGGACCAGCGCGGTGAGCGTGGTCTTGCCGGAGCCCGTCGCGCCGACCAGGGCCATCGTCTCGCCCGGCCGGATGTGCAGATCGATCCCGGCCAGCACGGGCGGCGAGCCCTCCTCCGCGTCCGGGTAGCGGAACTCGACGCCCTCGAAGACGATGCCGCCCGGCTTCCGGTCCGCGCCGCCGGAGGGGGCGGGGAGCGCGGCGTCCGCCTCCTCGGCGACGTCCATCACCTCGAAGAACCGCTCGGTCGCCGTCGCCGCCTCCTGGCTCATCGCCAGCAGGAAGCCGATCGACTCGACCGGCCAGCGCAGCGCGAGCGCCGTGGACAGGAACGCCACCAGGGTGCCCGCCGACAGACCGCCGTCCGCGACCTGGACGGTGCCGAGCACCAGGGCGGCCCCGATGGCGAGTTCGGGCAGCGTGGTGATCAGGGTCCAGATCCAGGCCAGCAGCCGCGCCTTGCCCAGCTCCGTGGCGCGCAGCCCCTGGGCGAGCACCCGGAAGGCGTCCGCCTGGCTGCGGTGCCGGCCGAACCCCTTGATGATGCGGATGCCGAGGACGCTCTCCTCGACCACCGTCGTCAGGTCCCCGACCTGGTCCTGGGCCCGGCGCGCCACCCGGGCGTACTTCGCCTCGAAGACGGAGCACACGATGACCAGCGGCACCACCGGCGCCAGCAGTACCAGGCCCAGCGTCCACTCCTGGAACATCAGGACCACGAAACCCACCAGGATCGTGGTCGCGTTGACCAGCAGGAAGGTCAGCGGGAAGGCCAGGAACATGCGCAGCAGCGCCAGGTCCGCGGTGCCGCGCGACAGCAGCTGGCCGGACGGCCAGCGGTCGTGGAAGGCCACCGGGAGCCGTTGCAGGTGCCGGTAGAGGTCCGCCCGCATCGTCGCCTCGACCCCGGCCAGCGGACGCGCCACCAGCCAGCGCCGCACCCCGAACAGCACCGCCTCGACGAGGCCCAGGAGCAGCAGCGACAGGGCGCCCAGCCAGACCCCGTCGGGGTCGCGGTCGGCGACCGGGCCGTCGACGATCCACTTCAGGACGAGCGGGATCACCAGACCCAGACAGGAGGCGACGACCGCCACCAGGGCGGCGCCGAGCAGCCGGCCCCGCACCGGCCGCACGTACGGCCACAGCCGCAGCAGGGAGCGTACGGCCGAGCGGTCCTTGGGGTCTACATGTTCCTGGCGCATCAGGGAGGAGCCTACGGTCCGTCCGGATATCGGTCCTGTGGTTTTATCCCGCCGGTTCCTCCCCGGCCGGCGGCCACCCGGCGGACCCCGCCGGGCGCGGGGTCGTAGGAGGGCATCAACCGATCGGTGGATGCCGGTTCGAGCGCGATGGCCGATACCCGGGGCGGCCGCCCGCTCGAATACTCGTGCCATGGCAATCATCGAAGTGAACGGGGTGCGCAAGGTCTACGCCGGGCGCCCCGTGGTCGACGGAGTCGGATTCTCCGTCGACGAGGGGGAGATCTTCGGGATTCTCGGCCCCAACGGCGCGGGCAAGACCACCACCGTCGAGTGCGTCGCGGGACTGCGGGCCCCCGACGCCGGCACCGTCCGGGTCGCCGGACTCGACCCGGTCGCGGACCGGGACCGGGTGACCGGACTGCTCGGCGCCCAGCTCCAGGAGAGCGAACTCCAGCCCAAGATCACCGTGCGCGAGGCCCTCGACCTGTACAGCGCCTTCTACCCGGACCCCGCCGACTGGCGCCCGCTCGCCGAACGGCTCGGCCTGCACGAGAAGCTGGACACCCGCTTCCAGCGGCTCTCCGGCGGCCAGAAGCAGCGGCTATCCATCGCGCTCGCCCTCGTCGGCCGGCCCCGCGTCGTCATCCTGGACGAGCTGACCACCGGTCTGGACCCGCGCGCCCGGCGCGACACCTGGCAGCTGATCGAGGACATCCGCGACGGCGGCGTCACCGTCGTGCTCGTCACCCACTTCATGGAGGAGGCCCAGCGCCTCTGCGACCGCATCGCCGTCATCGACCGGGGGCGCGTCGTCGCCCTCGACACCCCGACCGGACTCGTGGCCGGCACGGCCGGGGCCACGGCCATCTCGTTCACGCCCTCCGCACCGCTGCCCGAGGCCGAACTCGCCGCCCTGCCCGGCGCGGTCTCCCGCGAGACCCGGGACGGCCGGGTCCTCGTCCACGGCACCGACGAGACCGTCAACGCCGTCATCTCGCTGCTGGCCCGGCTCGGCGTCACCGCCCACCGCCTCCGCGTCTCCGAGGCCACCCTCGACGACGCCTTCCTCGACCTCACCGGCCCCGCCGAGGGGCGCGGACTCACAGAACGGGCATCCTGAGATGGCCACCTCACCCACCACACCCACCGCACCCACCGCATCCACCGCCCCCGCCGCGTCTCGCACCGGCCTGCCCGGCGCCTACCGCGCCGTCCTCAGGGCGGAGACCCGGCTCTTCCTGCGCGAACCCGGCAACCTGTTCTGGATCGTCGTCTTCCCGACCGTGCTCCTGGCGATCCTCGGCTTCGTCCCCTCCTTCCGGGAGCACGACGACGGGCTCGGCGGCCGGCGGGTCATCGACCTGTACGTCCCGGTCTCGGTGCTGCTCGCCCTGATCATGGCCGGGCTCCAGGCCATGCCCCCGGTCCTGACCGGCTACCGCGAACGCGGCATCCTGCGCCGCATGTCCACCACCCCGGTACCGCCCTCCGCGCTGCTGGGCGCGCAGATCGCGCTGCACGGCGCCGCCGCGCTCGCCTCCTCGCTGCTGGTCGTCGCGGTCGGCCGGATCGCGTACGGGGTGCGGCTGCCCGGCCAGCCGTTCGGCTACCTGCTCGCGCTGCTGCTCGCGGTCGCCTGCGTCCTCGCCATCGGCTCGGTGATCTGCGCCGTCTCCCGGACGACCAAGATCGCCGCGACCGTCGGCTCGGTCGTCTACTTCTCGATGATGTTCACCGCGGGCGTCTGGGTGCCCGTCCAGGCCATGCCCGAGGCGCTCCGCCACATCGTCCAGGCCACCCCCTTCGGCGCCGCGTCCCAGGCCCTGGACCAGGCCACCCGGGGCGGCTGGCCGGACTGGGTCCACCTGGGCGCGGTCGCCGCCTGGACGCTCGCCGCCGGCTGGACCGCCGTCCGCCGCTTCCGCTGGCAGTAGAGGGGGAGCGGGGGTGCGGGAGAGACTGGACCGCATGAGCGCACAGGTCACGACGGCCGAGCAGTGGTGGGGCCGGTTCTTCCGGTACGGGCCGTACGGGCTGCTCGCCCTCGCCACCCTCGTCTCCGCGGTCTCCCGGCCGTTCCTGATGACCCCGACCGACGAACGCGTCGCCGCCGTGCTCCTGCCGGCGGCCCTGGCGCTCCAGCTGTGGTGGTCCCGCGCGGCCACGGGGGCCTCACCGCGCACCGGCGCCGGCTACTTCACCGTCCGCACCCTGCTGGCTTTCGGGCTCACCTGGTGCAACCCCTTCTTCTCCATCTACGCGGTGCTCGGCTACTTCGACGCCGCGCGGGTGCTCCCGTGCCGCGGCGTCCGGCCCGGACTGCTCGCCGTCGCCGTCATCATGGCGGGGGCCCAGAGCGGCAGCCCCCTGCCGCCCGCCACCGCGCTGAACTGGGTCGTCTTCGGCGTCGTGCTGGCCGTCCACGTCACCCTGACCATGATCTTCGCCAAGATCGGGGACCGGGAGGCCGACCAGGAGCGGGCCAGGACCGCCACCATCACCGCCCTGGAGACCGCCAACGCCCGCCTGGAACAGGCCCTCGTGGAGAACGCCGGACTCCACGCCCAGCTCCTCGTCCAGGCCCGCGAGGCCGGCGTCGCCGACGAACGGCGCCGGCTGGCCGCCGAGATCCACGACACCATCGCCCAGGGCCTCACCGGCATCATCGCCCAGCTCCAGGCCGCCACCTCCACCGCCGACACCGACCCCGCGCTCGCCCGCGAACACGTCGCGCGCGCCGCCGACCTCGCCCGGCACAGCCTCGGCGAGGCCCGCCGCTCGGTGCACAACCTGCTCCCCGGCGCCCTGGAGGAGGACGATCTGCCCGGCGCCCTGCGCAAGACGGTCACCACCTGGTCCGAACGCACCGGGGTCCGCGCCGACTTCACCGTCACCGGCACCGTCGCCCCCCTGCACGACGAGGTCGGCGCCACCCTGCTGCGCATCGCCGAGGAGGCCCTCGCCAACGCCGGCCGGCACGCGGTGGCCTCGCGGGCCGGGGTCACCCTGTCGTACATGGGCGACGAGATCACCCTCGACGTGCGCGACGACGGACGCGGCTTCGACCCGGCCGCGCTGCCCCCGTACCGGGGCGCCGGCGGCTTCGGGCTCGGCGGCATGCGCTCGCGCGCCGAACGCATCGCGGGCACCGTCGAGGTGGAGACGGGACCGGGCCTCGGTACGGCGATCTGCGCCCGCGTACCCATGGTGCCGCACGCCTGAACCCGTCCCGTACGGTGGGCCGCATGGACCGGGAGCCCGCACGCGTCATCACCCTGATCGTCGTCGACGACCACCCCGTCGTCCGGGACGGGCTGCGCGGAATGTTCGCCGCGGCGCCGGAGTTCCGGGTGCTCGGCGAGGCGGCCGACGGGATCGAGGGCGTCGAGATGGCCGCCCGGCTCGACCCCGACGTGGTGCTGATGGACCTGCGGATGCCGGGCGGCGGCGGGGTCGCCGCGATCACCGAGCTGACCCGGCGCGGCGCCCGCTCCAGGGTCCTCGTCCTCACCACGTACGACACCGACTCCGACACCCTGCCCGCGATCGAGGCGGGCGCGACCGGCTACCTCCTCAAGGACGCGCCCCGCGAGGAGCTGTTCACCGCCGTCCGGGCCGCCGCCGAGGGCCGTACCGTCCTGTCGCCCGCCGTGGCCTCCCGGCTCGTCTCGGCGGTCCGCTCCCCGGCCGCCCCCGGCAACGACACCCTGTCCGCCCGCGAGCGCGAGGTGCTGACGCTCGTCGCGCGCGGCATGTCCAACCGGGAGATCGCCGCCGAACTGTTCATCAGCGAGGCCACCGTGAAGACCCATCTCACCCATCTCTTCGCCAAGTTGGGCGTCAAGGACCGGGCCGCCGCCGTCGCCACCGGCTACGACCGGGGCATCTTGGGCTGAGGCGCCCCCGCCCGGACGGCCCGCATCGACGTTTCCCCCGGCCCGCATCCGTCGTTGGCGGGTCATGAATCACGTAGCGAAGAAGGCGGCGGCGCACCGGACCGCCGCACCGGCCGGGCCGGTGCTGCTCGCCGTACTGGTCCTGCTGACCCTGCTCACCGGGTGCTCGGGCACCGGTTCGTTCATGGGCGGGAAGTCGGGGTCGCGGGAGGCGATCCGGATCGTCCCCGCCGACCGGGCCGAGGACGTCCCCGCGGACGGCCCGCTGGAGGTGCGGGTGCCGGACGGGCGGCTGGAGAGCGTCCGGGTGCGGCGGATCGAGGACGCGCGGAAGCGGGACGTGCCGGGCGCCCTCGCCGGGGACGGCCGTTCCTGGGCGCCGGCCAAGGGGACGCGGCTGGGCCTCGCCGCGAAGTACGCCGTGGACGCGGTGGCGGTGGACGGCGCCGGCCACCGCGTCGCCCGGCACACCACCTTCACCACGGCCGTCCCCGAGCACCGCTTCATCGGCTACTTCAAGCCGGAGAACCGCGCGACGGTCGGGACCGGGATGATCGTGTCGTTCGAGTTCAGCCACCCGGTGACCCGGCGGGCGGCGGTGGAGCGGGCGATCCGGGTGACCGCCGATCCGCCGGTGGCCGTCGCGGGGCACTGGTTCGGCCGGAGCCGGCTGGACTTCCGCCCGGCCGCGTACTGGGAGCCGGGCACCGAGGTCACGGTGGACATCGGGCTGCGCGACGTGGAGGGCGCGCCGGGGGTGTACGGCAGCCAGGACAAGACCGTGCGGTTCACGGTGGGCCGGGAGCAGATCTCCCGGGTGGACGCCGCCGCGCACACGATGGAGGTGCGCCGCGACGGCGAACTGGTCTCCACGCTCCCGGTCACCGCGGGCTCCGATTCCACCAGCACGTACAACGGGCGGATGGTGGTCAGCGAGATGCACGAGGTGACGCGCATGAACGGCGACACCGTCGGCTTCGGCGGCGAGTACGACATCAAGGACGTGCCGCACGCGATCCGGCTCACCGGGTCCGGCACCTTCCTCCACGGCAACTACTGGTCCGACGACGAGGTGTTCGGCTCCTCCAACGTGAGCCACGGCTGCATCGGGCTGCGCGACGTGCGGGGCGGCAGCGGTTCGACGCCGGCCGGCTGGTTCTTCGACCGCACCCTCGTCGGGGACGTGGTCGAGGTCGTCAACTCGCGGGACCGGACGGTCTCGCCGGACAACGGACTGGGCGGCTGGAACCTCGGCTGGAGCCGGTGGCGGGCGGGCTCCGCGCTGCGCTGACACTTGGAACGGAACGGTGACATTTCCGGGGCGATCTGCCCACAGTCGGTGTGATTATCTCTTCAATGAGCGCGCAGGTGCAGCGCGCGGGGGCGGGAACCCACGGGTTCCCGGGGCCTTGGCGGGGCCAGGCCGTGTGAGGGGAGACGACCACATTGAACGGGCAGCCGATATCGGGGACGTCGGCCGGGGCGGGCGGCGGACGGCGGGTGCGCAGAGCCACCGGTCTGCCGGCGCTGGCCATGGGCGCGCTGCTGCTGCTGGTGACGGCGTGCGGCGGGGGCGGCGCCGACGGCGGCAAGGCGGGGTCCGCCAAGGCGGGCGGGGTCGCGGAGCAGGACACCAGCGCCTCGCAGGCCGTGGTGACCGTGGCGCCCGGGGACGGCGCCGACGACGTCGCCACCAGCGGCGCCCTGAAGATCACGGCGAAACGGGGCAAGCTGACCGCGGTCAAGGTCTCGGACCCCAAGGGCGGCGAGGTCAAGGGCACGATCGCGGCGGACGGCGCGAGCTGGCAGCCCGACCGTCACCTGGCGGCGGCGACCAAGTACAAGGTCCACGCGGTGGCCGAGGACGCGAAGGGCCGCGAGTCCGCGAAGGACACCACCTTCACCACGCTCGTCCCCCAGAACACCTTCATCGGCCAGTACACGCCGGAGGACGGTTCGACGGTCGGCGTCGGCATGCCGGTCTCCATCCACTTCACCCGGGGCATCACCGCCCCGGAGGCCGTCGAGAAGGCCATCGAGGTGACCGCCGAACCCGCCGTGCCCGTCGAGGGCCACTGGTTCGGAAACGACCGCCTGGACTTCCGCCCCGAGAAGTACTGGGCCGCCGGTACCAAGGTGACCGTCAAGCTCAACCTCGACGGCGTGGAGGGCCGGCCCGGCGTCTACGGCAAGCAGGCCAAGACCATCTCGTTCACCATCGGCCGCAGCCAGGTCAGCACCGTCGACGCGAAGTCGCACCGGATGAAGGTCGTCCGCGACGGCACGCAGATCAAGGACATCCCGATCTCGGCGGGCGCCCCGGCCACCACCACGTACAACGGCCAGATGGTCATCAGCGAGAAGCTGCGGGTCACCCGGATGAACGGTGACACCGTCGGCTTCGGCGGCGAGTACGACATCAAGGACGTGCCGCACGCGATGCGCCTGTCCACCTCGGGCACCTTCATCCACGGCAACTACTGGGGCGGGCCCGGTGTCTTCGGCCACGCCAACACCAGCCACGGCTGCGTCGGCCTCCAGGACGTGCGCGGCGGTGGCGACTCGAAGATGCCGGCGGCCTGGTTCTTCGACAACTCGCTCATCGGTGACGTCGTCGTCGTGAAGAACTCCCAGGACAAGACGATCCAGCCGGACAACGGCCTCAACGGCTGGAACATGAGCTGGTCGGAGTGGACCGCCTGACCACCGCTCGGTAACCGCACGGCGGGCCCGGCACCGGACATCCGGTGCCGGGCCCGCCCGCGTCCCGCGCCCCGGCCGGTGCCTTCGGAGTTAGCGCCGGTTAACCTGCCTCCCATGACCGTAACCCTCGAAGCAAGCGGCGGCGTCGGCACCATCCGGCTGGACCGCCCGCCGATGAACGCCCTGGACGTCGCGACCCAGGACCGGCTGCGCGAACTGGCCGAGGAGGCGTCCCGGCGCGACGACATCAGGGCCGTGGTGCTCTACGGCGGCGAGAAGGTGTTCGCGGCCGGCGCGGACATCAAGGAGATGCAGGCCATGGACCACGCGGCGATGGTGCTGCGCTCCAAGGCCCTCCAGGACTCCTTCACCGCCGTGGCCCGCATCCCCAAGCCCGTCGTCGCGGCCGTCACCGGCTACGCGCTCGGCGGCGGCTGCGAACTGGCCCTCTGCGCGGACTTCCGGATCGCCGGGGACAACGCGAAGCTCGGCCAGCCGGAGATCCTGCTCGGCCTCATCCCGGGCGCCGGCGGCACCCAGCGGCTCGCCCGCCTGGTGGGCCCCGCCAAGGCCAAGGACCTCATCTTCACCGGCCGCCACGTCAAGGCGGACGAGGCCCTGACCATGGGCCTGGTGGACCGCGTGGTGCCCGCCGCCGAGGTGTACGAGCAGGCGCACGCCTGGGCGGCCCGGCTGGCCAAGGGCCCCGCGCTGGCCCTGCGCGCGGCCAAGGAGGCCGTGGACGCCGGACTGGAGACGGACATCGACACGGGGCTCACCATCGAGCGGACCTGGTTCGCGGGCCTGTTCGCCACCGAGGACCGCGAGCGCGGCATGCGCAGCTTCGTGGAGGAGGGTCCGGGCAAGGCGAAGTTCCTCTGACCGAACACCCGGTGAGAACGCGCGCGGGCGCGTTCATCCGTGCGGGCGGATTGGCGCGGGCTCGGGGGCCCCTCGGGAACCGCTGGGGCCCCCGTCCGCGTGTACGCGGAAAGGGGCATCGTCGCCGCAGGTCAGAGCCAGGATTCCGGGCCGCGTCATGCCGCTGGCATATGTCGGATGCCGCTCGGGGGAGGGCTGATCGGCGGTCGGGGATTCCCCAGGAACGGCCCCGGAGGGCCCGTCGGGCGGCCATGATGGTGTGCATGGCGGGCCTGGAGGGTGTGGAGCAGCCGCGACCGCGCAGCAGCGCGACAGCGGCACGGAGATTGCCGGCCGTCGAGGACGAACAGGCGTTCAAAGCGCTGGAGTTGTTCGGAAACCCGACGGAGGAAGAAGTGCGGCTGCCCTCCCGCCCGGAGTCCGCGGCCACCGCCCGGCGGCTCACCGGGTGCGTCATCCTGCACCAGTGGGCGCTCTCCCCGCAGGCCGCCGAACACGCCGTGCTGCTCGTCTCCGAACTCGTCGGGAACGCCGTGCGCCACACCGGCGCCCGCGTCTTCGGGTTACGCATGCTGCGCCGCCGGGGCTGGATCAGGATCGAGGTGCGCGACCCCTCCCGGGGGCTGCCCTGTCTGATGCCGGTCCGCGAGACGGACATCAGCGGGCGCGGCCTGATGCTCGTGGACAAGCTCTCCGACCGCTGGGGCGTGGACCTCTTACCGCGCGGCAAGACCACCTGGTTCGAGATGCGCATCTCCGACCGCTGACCCCGCCCCTGACGGGACGCGCGCACACCGCCCTGACCCGGGAACGCAGAAGCCCCCGGAATGGCCGTGGTGCGGCGCCTCGGGGGCTTCTGTGGGGGGCCGTGAAATGGGGGGTGTGTTCACGGCCGCTTGTGACGACCTGGCTCGGGTCGGAGGGGGTCGTGACATCGACTATGACAGAGGGACGCCTCCCTGGCCAAAGGCGTAAACCCCCCATTCAGCGACAAAAGCAGACACTTTAGAAGTGAAATGTAGGTGTGTTGGGTCACTTGCCTGCAAATCCATGAATATTCATGAATGCTCCGGCATGTTCTTTTGATCATCCACGATGTGGACAGCGGCTGCCGACGGAACCGACCGGCCGCCGTACGGGCCGCGCGGGGCGCCGGATAATCTGGGCGCCGTCAGACAGTCCTACGAAGGGGGCGGAACAATGGCGGACATCGAGTCGGCGCGCAAGGCGTTCGAGCGGTACGACCTGAACGGCGACGGGTTGATCTCGGCTGCCGAGTACAAGAGCGTCATGGCCCAGCTGGGTGACCCCTATGTCACCGAGCCGGTCGCCCAGGCCGTGATCAACTCGCACGACACCAACGGCGACGGGCTCCTCACCTTCGACGAGTTCTGGGCCGCGCAGAACAAGGGCTGAGCCGCCGCCGGACACCCCTGCTCACGGGGTGTCCCGGCGCCCGCCCCGCCGGTACGGGGGCCAGCCGCGCAGTTCGTCGTCGCGCGGGGCCCGGACCACCGCCGGGGCACCGGGCCCGAAGCGCATCACCGGGCGCGAGGCGTCCCACCCCGGCCAGCCGGGATCACCGGACGCCGCGAACCGCACCCACGCCGCGTGCATCGAGCCGGCCAGCTCCCGCGGCGCGTCGTACCCCGCGAGCGCGACGGCGTCCGGGGTGTGCAGGGTGTCGAAGACGAAGCCGATCTCCAGCCCGTGGCAGGCCCCGAGCCCCTCCACCGGGGACGGCCAGCCGAACTCGTACAGATGCGTGCTGCCGGGGGCGCGCGCGTCGGCCAGCCGGTTCAGCGGCACCCGCAGCAGCACATCGGTGGCCAGCGCGCCGAGCAGCTCGCCGCGCGTGGCGCCGGGCCGGTTGGCGCGGTACGTACGGACGGTGGCGCGCGGCACCCGGAACCGCAGCAGCGCCAGCCGCAGCCTCGTACGGGAGAGCCGGGCGGTCAGCCCGCTCGGCACGAACCACAGCCGGTACTCCTCGGTGGTCGAGCCCATCAGCAGCCCGACGTCCGCCGCCGCCCCGTCGAGCAGGGCCTCCAGCGGGTCGCGGGGCAGCAGTTCGCCGTCCACCACCAGCGCGAAGGCGTGCCCGCCGGTCAGCGGGGAGCCCCCGGCCGTCACGGCGCTCTGCGCGGCCAGCAGCGCGGCCGGGTCCACCGCCGCCAGCTCC
>NZ_JAKRGC010000093.1 GCF_022347745.1 Streptomyces sp. OfavH-34-F | reverse complement strand
GGCCGTCGGAAGCCGGGGCGCGCCCGGGGCCGGCACCCGGTCCGCCGGGTCCGCTGGTTGCACGATGTGATCGGGAAGCCATGCGGGCGACGCTAGGCAATCACGTCAAAACCCGCTGAGCACAGCCGATTTCGGTGGACGACCACCGGAATGTGGATAACTCCCCCACTCCGACGAGTGAGCGGCAGCGGCACACCCGACCCGCCTCCTGCCCCGACGCCGCCCCCTGGCCACCCCAGCCGCCCCCGGCTCCGCTCCAGCCGCCCCGGGCCACCCCGGCCGCCCCGTGTCAGCGCGGCGAGACCACCGCGCCGAGCAGCCCCGGCCCGGTGTGCGCCCCGATCACCGCGCCCACCTCGCTGACATGCAGGTCCACCAGCCCCGGCACCCGCTCCCGCAACCGCTCGGCGAGGCCCTCCGCCCGCTCCGGCGCCGCCAGGTGATGCACTGCGATGTCCACACGCGCGCCGCCCGCGCGTTCGGCGACGATCTCCTCCAGCCGGGCGATGGCCTTCGAGGCCGTCCGTACCTTCTCCAGCGGCTCGATCCGGCCGCCGTCCAGCTGGAGCAGCGGCTTGACCGCGAGGGCCGAGCCGAGCAGGGCCTGCGCCGCGCCGATCCGGCCGCCCCTGCGCAGATAGTCCAGGGTGTCCACGTAGAAGTAGGCGGCGGTCGCCGAGGCGCGCTTCTCGGCCGCCGCGACCGCCTCGTCGAGGCTTCCGCCCGCCTCCGCCGTCTCGGCGGCGGACAGGGCGCAGAAGCCGAGGGCCATCGCGACCATGCCGGTGTCCACCACCCGCACCGGCACCGGGGCGTCCTTCGCGGCGAGCAGCGCCGCGTCGTACGTACCGGAGAACTCCGCGGAGAGGTGGAGCGAGACGATGCCGCTCGCACCGGCCTCGGCCGCCGCCCGGTAGGTGGCGGCGAAGACCTCGGGACTGGGCCGGGACGTCGTCACGGAGCGGCGCTTCTGGAGGGCCAGGGCCAGGGAGCGCGCCGAAATCTCGGTGCCCTCCTCCAGGGCCTGATCGCCCAGGACCACGGTGAGCGGTACCGCGGTGATGCCGTGCCGCCGCATCGCGTCGGGTGGCAGGTAGGCCGTTGAATCGGTGACGATCGCGACATGGCGGGACATGAGCGGGAGGTTACCCGCAGCGGCGGGCCGACGGCATTCCGCCCCCGCACGTCCTGCGGCGGCGGTCAGTTGGAGGTCTCGGGCCGGGCGTTCTTCTGCCAGGGGTAGGTGGTGTTCCGCCGGGGGTCGCGGGCCGTGATGGCCTCCGGCGACGGCCGCCGCTCCTGGTGCGCCGTGCGCCGCTCGTGCTCGCCGGGTGCCGCGTCCGCGCCCGGGTTCTGCGACCGTGCCTCCCCCGCCGGTTCCCGTGCGGCGGTGTCCCAGTGGCGCAGGGCCCCGGCCTCCATGTCGATCTGGGCGTTCAGCGTGGACAGGTCGTCGTCCGCGAACTTGCGGGCCCGGTCCCTGGCGGCCCAGCGCAGCGCGTCGGCGGAGCGGGTGATCTGCTCGGTGCGCTCCTTGAGGCCCGGCAGCCGGGACGCCACCGTCGTCTTGTCGGGCTCGTGCTCCAGCGCCTTCAGTTCCTCGTCCAGCTCGCGGCCGTGGACGCTCAGCCGGTCGAACAGGCTGAGGGACTCCGCGAGCGAGGCGTCCTCGGTCACGCCGGCCCGCAGTGCGTCCTGGGTGGCGCGCATCGACGTACGCAGCGAGAGGCGCAGCTGCGCCAGCTCGCCGCCGACGCCCGGCTGCCCGTAGCTCTTGGCCCGCAGCGTGGTGTCCTCCACCGTGCGCCTGGCCTGGGTGATCGTGCGGTCCACGCCGCGCCGGGCCGCGCCGACGACCTTGACCGTCGCGTAGACGCCCAGGGCCATGAAGGCGACGACGAGCAGCCCCAGGATCAGGATCACGGCTTCCATGAGCGCCCCTCGGTGGTGTGTCGGCCTCCGGCACCCGTGCGCCGGTCCTCTCCACCGTAAACGGAACGGGCAGGCTGCGGGTTCCGTCGGAACCCCCAACCTGCCCGTAGGGGAAAGCCCTCAGCCGGGAAAAGTCCCTCAGGCGGGGACGATGTTGACCAGCTTCGGCGCGCGGACGATCACCTTGCGGATGCCCGCCCCGCCCAGCGCGGCGACGACGGCCGGGTCGGCCAGGGCCCGGGCCTCCAGCTCCGCGTCCGTGATCGACGGGGAGATCTCCAGGCGCGCCTTGACCTTGCCCTTCACCTGCACCACGCAGGTGACGGTCTCGTCCACCACGTACGCCGGGTCGGCCACCGGGAAGTCCTGGTGCACGACGGACTCGGTGTGGCCCAGGCGGTGCCACAGCTCCTCGGCGATGTGCGGGGCCAGCGGCGCCACCAGCAGCACCAGGGCCTCGGCGACCGTGCGGGGCAGCGGGCCGCCCGCCTTGGTCAGATGGTTGTTCAGCTCGGTGACCTTGGCGATCGCCGTGTTGAACCGCATGCCGGCCATGTCGGCGCCGACGCCGTCGATCGCCTTGTGCAGGGCGCGCAGCGTCTCCTCGCCGGGCTCGGTGTCGACGACGGTGACCTGGCCCGTCTCCTCGTCGACGATGTTGCGCCACAGCCGCTGCAGCAGCCGGTACTGGCCGACGACGGCGCGCGTGTCCCAGGGACGCGAGACGTCCAGGGGGCCCATGGCCATCTCGTACAGGCGCAGCGTGTCCGCGCCGAACTCGGCGCAGATCTCGTCGGGCGTGACGGCGTTCTTCAGCGACTTGCCCATCTTGCCCAGGACGCGGGAGACCTTCTCGCCCTGGTAGTAGTACGCCCCGTCGCGCTCCTCGACCTCGGCGGCCGGGACCGCGATGCCGCGGCTGTCCCGGTAGACGAAGGCCTGGATCATGCCCTGGTTGAACAGCTTGTGGAACGGCTCGGCGGAGGAGATGTGGCCCAGGTCGTGCAGCACCTTGGACCAGAAGCGGGCGTACAGCAGGTGCAGCACGGCGTGCTCGGCGCCGCCGACGTACAGGTCGACGCCCCCGGTCGGCTGCCCCTCGCGCGGGCCCATCCAGTACTCCTCGATCGCCGGGTCGACCAGCTTCTCGGAGTTGTTCGGGTCCAGGTAGCGCAGCTCGTACCAGCAGGAACCGGCCCAGTTGGGCATGGTGTTGGTCTCGCGGCGGTACTTGCGCGGGCCGGCGCCGTCGCCCAGGTCCAGCGTGACGTTGACCCAGTCCTCGTTGCGGGACAGCGGGGTCTCGGGCTGGGTGTCGGCGTCGTCCGGGTCGAAGGTGCGCGGCGAGTAGTCGTCGACCTCGGGCAGCTCCAGCGGCAGCATCGACTCGGGCAGCGGGTGGGCGATGCCCTCCTCGTCGTACACGATCGGGAAGGGCTCGCCCCAGTAGCGCTGGCGGCTGAACAGCCAGTCGCGCAGCCGGAAGTTGACGGTGCCCTCGCCGACGCCGCGCTCCTTCAGCCACTCGGTGATGCGGGCCTTGGCGTCGGCGACGCCCAGGCCGTTCAGCGAGATCTCGTCGTTGGCGGAGTTGACCAGCTTCGCGTCGTACGAGGCGAAGGCGTCCTCCCACGTGGAGGCGTCCGTGCCGCGGCCGTCCGACGGCTCGACGACACAGCGCACCGGCAGCTCGAAGGCGCGCGCGAAGGCGAAGTCACGGGCGTCGTGCGCCGGTACGGCCATGATCGCGCCGGTGCCGTAGCCCATCAAGACGTAGTCGGCGATGAAGACGGGGATCTGCTCGCCGCTGACCGGGTTGGTGGCGTACGCGCCGGTGAAGACGCCGGTCTTGTCCTTGGCCTCGGCCTGCCGCTCGACGTCGGACTTGGCCGCCGCCTGCTTGCGGTACGCGGTGACCGCCTCGGCCGGGGTGGCGTGGCCGCCCGTCCAGACCGGGTGGGTGCCCTCGGGCCAGGCGGCGGGGATGATCCGCTCCACCAGCTCGTGTTCCGGCGCCAGCACCATGTAGGTGGCGCCGAACAGCGTGTCCTGGCGGGTGGTGAAGACGGTGACGCTGCCCGCGCCGTCCACCGGGAAGTCGACGCGCGCGCCCTCGGAGCGGCCGATCCAGTTGCGCTGCTGCAGCTTGATCGCCTCGGGCCAGTCCAGCCCGTCCAGGTCGTTCAGCAGCCGGTCGGCGTAGGCGGTGATGCGCATGTTCCACTGGCGCAGCTTGGCCTTGAAGACGGGGAAGTTGCCGCGCTCGGAGCGGCCGTCCGCGGTGACCTCCTCGTTGGCCAGGACGGTGCCCAGGCCGGGCGACCAGTTGACCGGCGCGTCGGAGGCGTAGGCCAGGCGGTACTCGCCCAGGACGTCGGCGCGCTCGGCGGCGCTCAGGGCGCTCCAGTCACGGCCGTCCGGCGTCGCGCGCTCGCCGCTCTCGAACTGGGCGACCAGCTCGGCGATCGGCCGGGCCCGGTCCGCCTCGGTGTCGTACCAGGCATTGAAGATCTGCAGGAAGATCCACTGGGTCCACTTGTAGTACTCGGACTCGATCGTGGCGAACGAGCGGCGCTTGTCGTGGCCCAGGCCCAGCCGGCGCAGCTGCGCCTTCATGTTCCCGATGTTGGCCTCGGTGGAGACCCGCGGGTGCGTGCCGGTCTGCACGGCGTACTGCTCGGCGGGCAGGCCGAACGCGTCGAAGCCCAGGGTGTGCAGGACGTTGTGCCCGGTCATCCGCTGGTGGCGGGCGTAGACGTCGGTGGCGATGTACCCCAGCGGGTGGCCGACGTGCAGCCCCGCGCCCGACGGGTACGGGAACATGTCCATGATGAACCGCTTGGGCTTGGCGGCCAGCTCGGGGTCGCCGGCCAGGTCACCGGTCGGGTTGGGTGCCTCGTACGTGCCCTCGGCGTCCCAGAAGTCCTGCCAGCGGGCCTCGATGTCGGCGGCCATCGCCGCCGTGTAGCGGTGCGGCGCAGCGGAGTCGGCTGCGGAATTCGTCTCGCTCATGATCCTCAAAGCTCCATTGGTCGTCATCTGCCGGCATCCACGTCCACGGACGCACGTCCTTGGGAAACGAAAAATCCCCTCGCACAGGAGGGGACGCCGCGCTGATGCCGACCAGGCGTTCTCACCGGTCGGGACTGGTCAGCGCGGCTCGCTAAGCAGAAGGGCTACGGCACGCATGGCGTCAGGGTACCGCACCGAGCCGGTTCCCCCCTGGGCAGTGGCCGGTACAGGCAGCCTGCGCACACAGAACGGCGGGCCATCCGATTCGGATGGCCCGCCGTTCCATTCACTGTGGAGCTAAGGAGAATTGAACTCCTGACCTCTTGCATGCCATGCAAGCGCTCTACCAACTGAGCTATAGCCCCTCGTTGTGCCGCCCGGTCTCCCTGGCGACATCGAGAACAGTACCGGTCCTCCCGGCTGTCCACCAAATCGATTCCGGTCCGTCCGGTTTTCGCCCGCCTCGGGAGGGGAAGCGGTCAGGCCGTGGCGAAGGAGTAGAAGCGTTTGAGCGTGCAGTGCTCCTCGAGGAGGCGGCCGTAGATCGGCTCCCCCTCCAGCTCCCGGTACGTCTCGATGGGGTCGCCCTTTATGACCAGCGCCCGCGCGCACTCCTCGCACCAGTACTGGTAGTCCGCGTTGACCGGGTCCATGTCCCTGACGATGGGCGTACCGCTGCCGCACCAGTCGCACTTCCGCCTGTGAGCACCCATGGATCAGCACCGGCCCCGGCGGACGAAAGGCGGCTTCGGAACCTCGTGGCGGCTCCCAGGCATTGCGCACACCCTCCCGTTCGGTCCGTCGCCCCCTCCGGCGGTCCGATTCTGCCATGACCTCGCAGGAAGGGGGTCAGCCCGCGTGAGTCGCCGTCCGCCGCCGTACGAGCCCCGCCGCCGCGCCCGCGCACGCGGCACCCGCCAGGGCCAGTGAGCAGACCCACAGCGCGTGCCCCGAACCCTGCGGCCCCGGCGTACCGAGGCGGTTGAGGTAGAGGGTGCCGATGGTGGCGACGCCGATGACCTGACCGAGCTGCGTCACGGTCACCAGCACACCGCTGGCGTCGGCGGCGTCCTGCGGCCGTACGTCGGCCAGGGCGCCCGCGAGGTTGGGGCTGAACGCGAGAGCCATACCCGCCCCCAGCAGCACGAAACCCGTGTACAGCGCGGCGCCCCCGCCCGAGCCGCTCCGCAGCGCGAGGCCGATCAGCGCGTTCCCGACCGCCACCAGGACGAAACCGCCGGGGACCATGCCCCTGTGCAGCCGGGCCGGCCATCGCCGCCAGGTCAGCCCCACCACGCCGAAGGCCACCGCGGTCGGCCCGCACATCAGCCCGGCGCGCAGCGGCGTGTAGCCGAGACCGCCCTGGAGGTGCAGGGTCAGCGTGAACAGGAAGCCCGCGTTGGCCGCCATCACCAGCAGGATGCGCACCGACGCCACGGCCATGCCGGGCAACCGGAGCACGCGGGGCGCGATCAGGGGCGCGCCGCCCCGCGCGGCGAGCCGCGTCTCGTACGCCACGAAGCCGGCGAGGACCACCGCGCAGGCGAGCAGGCAGATCCAGGTCCAGGCGGGCCAGCCCAGCTCCTGCCCGAGCACCAGCGGAACGGTGAGCAGGGTGACGCCGACGGCCAGCACGACCAGGCCCACCGGGTCGAAGCCGCGCGCCCGCGCCTCGCGCCGGGCCGCCGTGGTGCGCGGTTCGCCCGGCAGGACGCGGGCGCCGGCCACCAGCAGGACCAGCCCGATCGGCACATTGACCAGGAAGGCCGGGCGCCAGCCCGCGCCGAACAGATCGGCGCTCACCAGCACCCCGCCCACGACCTGCCCGGCGGCGGCCCCGACGGCCAGCACGGCGCTGTAGGCGCCGATCGCGCGGACCCGCGCCGGCCCCGTGAAGTGCCGCTGGATCAGGCTGAGCACCTGCGGGATCATCACCGCGGCGCCCGCTCCCTGGATCACCCGGAACGCGATCAGCTGCCCCGAGCCGGACGCCAGTCCGCAGGCGAGCGAGGCCGCGGTGAAGAGGGCGAGTCCGGCGAGGTGGGCGCGGCCGTGGCCGAGCAGGCCGCCGAGCCGTGCGCCCGCGACGAGGAGGACGGCGTACGCGATGGTGTATCCGGCCACCACGAGCTGCAGTTGGGCCCCGGACGCGTCGAGTTCGGTGCGGATCGTCGGGGCGGCGACGTTCACGATGAAGATGTCGAGCATGGCCATGAACTGGGCCGTCAGCACCACGGCGAGCAGGCGGCCGGGGGTCTTGTCGGTGCCGGGTGTTCTCATGGTGACGGAGCGTGAGGCCGTCGATGATGTGGTCGCGGTCATGGGCTCCAGGCTGGTGCCGCGCGTATACGGGTAACGAGAGCCCGTCGATGCTGGTATTGGCAGCACCTGGCAACACCCGGGCGCAGCACCGACGATGGGGGCGTGACGACGTTGACGAGACAGCGGCGGACGGGCGGGCGCGAGCCTGCGCCGGGCAGGCGGCCGGAGCTGGCCGCCTTTCTGCGGGGCCGGCGGGCGCGGGTGGCCCCGGCGGACGTGGGCATGGCGCCCGGCTTACGGCGGCGCACGCCGGGTCTGCGCCGCGAGGAGGTCGCGCAGCTCTCCGGTGTCGGCGTGACCTGGTACACCTGGCTGGAGCAGGGCCGCCCCATCAACGCCTCCTCGCAGGTCCTGGACGCGGTGGCGCGGACCCTGCGGCTGGACCCGCCGGAGCGCGAGCACCTCTACGAGCTGGCGGGGGTGCCCTACCTGCCGGGCCGGGAGTCCGATGTCGTCGAAGTCGGCGAGGAGATCCAGGGCGTCATCGACGCGCTGGACCCGCTGCCCTCCGTCGTCTACAACGCCCGCTACGACGTGCTGGCGACCAACCCCGGCTACCGCGACCTGTTCGGCGTGCCGCTGATGGAGGGCACCCGGGTGCGCAACGCGCTCTGGGCGCTGTTCACGTACGCGGAGGAGGATTGCCCGGTCGTGCACCGTGCCCAGGAGCTGCCCCTGATGGCGGCGACGCTGCGCAGCGGCTACGGGCGCCATGTGGGCGAGCCCGCGTGGGAGACGTTCATCGAGGCGCTGTCGGAGGCGAGCCCCTATTTCGCGAAGCTGTGGCGCAGCGGGGACGTGGTCCCGCCGGGCCGGCGCGTGAAGACCTTCCGGCACTACGCGGTGGCCGGTGAGATACGGATGACCTCGGTGTCGCTGGCGATCAACGGGCTGCCGGAGTGCCGGATCGTGACGTACACCCCGGCCGACGACGAGAGCCGGGAGCTGCTGGCCGTCCTGCGGGAGTACCGCAGGGGCCAGGACGCCCGAGCGTGACTGTACGCACAGGAAAAATCCCGCCCCCCTGTTGGGGACGGGATTTCCGATTGTGGAGCTAAGGAGAATTGAACTCCTGACCTCTTGCATGCCATGCAAGCGCTCTACCAACTGAGCTATAGCCCCGCTGTCCGCTGTGTTTCCCTGCGCTCTCGCGCTGCGGACAAGAAGAACTTTAGCCTGTGACCAGCCGGAAAGTGAAATCCGGCCCCCGCGGCCCGGGGAAGCCCTGGAGAGGGTCCGCGGCGGGCCCGCCCCGCCGGGGTCAGGTGTCGTCGCCGAGCACCGGTTCCGGCAGGGTGCCGGCGTTGTGCTCCAGCAGGCGCCAGCCCCGGGCGCCCTCGCCCAGCACGGACCAGCAGCAGTTGGTCAGACCGCCGAGCCCCTCCCAGTGGTGGGCCTCCAGGCCCAGCAGCCTGCCGATGGTGGTGCGGATGGTGCCGCCGTGGCTGACGACGACCAGCGTGCCGTCGTCGGGCAGCTTCCCGGCGTGGGCGAGGACGACGGGCGCGGCCCGGTCGGCGACCTCGGTCTCCAGCTCGCCGCCGCCGCGCCGCACGGCCTCGCCGCGCTTCCAGGCGGCGTACTGCTCGCCGTACCGCTCCACGATCTCCTCGTGGGTCAGCCCCTGCCAGGCGCCCGCGTAGGTCTCGCGCAGGGCCGCGTCGTGCGTCACGTCGAGGCCGGTGATCGCGGCCAGTTCGGCGGCCGTGGCCGCGGCCCGCCGCAGGTCGGAGGCGACGATCGCGTCCGGCTGGAGGGAGGCGAGCAGCCGGGCGGCCCGGCGGGCCTGCGCGACGCCGGTGTCGGTCAGCTCGATGTCCGTGGAGCCCTGGAAGCGGCGCTCCAGGTTCCACGCGGTCTGGCCGTGCCGCCAGAGGACGATCCTGCGGCCCCTGCCGCTCCTGCTGCCGTTCAGCTCTGCTCACCTTCCGTGCCACCGTTGAGCTGCGCGTGCTCAGCGGCCTTGCCCCGGGTACGCACGGCGTCCTCGGGCAGCTCGATCTCCGGGCAGTCCTTCCACAGGCGCTCCAGCGCGTAGAAGACGCGCTCCTCGCTGTGCTGGACGTGGATGACGATGTCGACGTAGTCGAGGAGGATCCAGCGGGCGTCGCGGTCGCCCTCGCGGCGGACCGGCTTGGCGCCGAGGTCCTTCAGCAGCCGCTCCTCGATCTCGTCGACGATCGACTTGACCTGGCGGTCGTTGGGGGCCGAGGCCAGCAGGAAGGCGTCGGTGATCGACAGCACGTCGCTGACGTCGTAGGCGATGATGTCGTGCGCGAGCCGGTCGGCGGCCGCCTGGGCGGCGGCGTTGATGAGCTCGATGGAGCGGTCCGTGGCGGTCACAGGCAAGCTTTCGTCGTCGGTCGGATTGTTCTCTAGGGTCTCACGGGGAAGGCGGGGGCCACGCAGCGATATGTCCGGGGCCGCCGGCCGGAGGTCCGGGCCGTGCGGGCCCGGACCTCCTGAGACCGCCGGACGGTCAGCCGATCTTGTAGTCCTGGCCGAGGAGGACGGAGACCGTCGCGTTCCCGGCCGGCTTGCCCTGCTTCACCGTGCTCGTCGGCAGTCCGAGGGTCTTGGCGACCTGGACCGCCTTCTCCTTGTCGGCCGCCTCGGCGTAGATCACCTGCGAGGAGACGGCCGCGCCGGTCTTCCCGCTGTTGACGAAGGCGAAACCGCCGTTGACCAGCTTGGCCCGGGCGGATTCGGTGCCCTCGGAGTCGCCCGTGGCGTTCTTGACGCCGACCCGGACCACCCCGTCCGCCGCGGGTGCCTTGACCGCGCCGCCGAGGATGTCCTTGACCACGCTCCGGGTCGCCGCGTCGCTGAGGGTGCCGTCCTCCTGGACCGGCAGCAGCGTCGTCTTGTAGTCGCCGAGCTTGGCGTGCTGGGCGAGCTTCGCCAGGGACGCCCCGAGGTCCTTCTCGGGCAGCGACGGGTCGAGGATCTGGGCCAGCGTCTGGACGGTGACCGTGGCGGCCTTGGGGTCGTCGGAGATCTTGCGCAGGACCCCGCGCATGACCTGCCCGAACCTCATCAGCTGCTTGGCCTCGGCCTCGCCGGGCCCGCGGTACGTGGCGTACGCGACGGCCATCTGGCCGCTGAGCGTCTGGTTCTCGCCCTTCTTCACCAGGTCGCCGGAGCCCTTCTTGGCGCCGGGCACGGCCGTGTCGGTGTCCATGTCGACGTTGCCGACGAGGTCGACGAGGTTCTCCAGGTACGGGGTGTCCAGCCGCCAGGTCCCGCTGATGTCGGTGCCGAGCAGGTTGTCCAGCGCCTCGCGGGTTCCGGAGGTGCCGTCGTCGTCGACCGACTTGCCGAGCGTGGTGCTGCTCCCGTCCTCGTCGGAGACGGCGAGGGAGTTGGGGAGCAGGACCGTGGTCCCCTGCTTGGTGGTGACGTTGTCCACGAGCAGCGCGGTGGACGTGCCGCCGCGCTTGGTGTCGTGCAGGTGCACCACGATGACGTCGCGGCGCTGCGGGCCGGTCGTCGCGGTGTTCTCCTTCTCGTCCCCGCCCGACGTGCCGGGGAGCTTGTCCGCCGACCACAGGTAGCCCACGCCGCCGAGGACGACCAGGACGCCGACGACGATCAGCGCGACGACGCGGTTGCGGCCCCGGCGGCGCGCCTCCTCGCGCCGCTCGCTGCGGCTCTCGGTGAACTTGAGCCAGTCGATGACGTCCTCGGAGTCCTCGTCGGGCTCCTCGATGAAGGCGAACTGCTCGGTGCGGTAGTCGTCCTGCCCGCCGCGCCGCTGTCCGGGCACGGCAGCGTCGGCCTCGGGCTGCTCGGGGGCGTCAGGGGCCTCGGAAGCCTCCGGGGCCTCCAGGGTCACAGGGGCCTCCGGGACCTCCGGGGCCTCGGTCGCCGCAGGGGCCTCGGCCGGCTTCGCCTCCGCCTGGGCGAGTACCCGCTCCGCCGCCGCGATCATCGGGTCGTCCGAGGACTCCGAGGCGCGTCCCGGCAGGGTGTTGGAGTTGGCCTCCGCGTCCGAGCCCGGCAGGCGGAGCGCGGGGGCCTCGCCCGGCGCGGTGACGGTGGGGGGCGCCGCGGCCGGCGGCACCTTCGGCAGCAGGGCCTCCGGGAGTACGACGACCGCCGTCATCCCGTTCCCCTTCTGCTCGCGCAGCTCCACCCGTACGCCGTGCCGCGCGGCGAGCAGCGACGTCACCCGGAGGCCGAGCCCGGCACCGTCCGCGCTCTGCTCACCGGCCTCGAAGAGGGACGGGTCGGCGAGACGGGTGTTCAGCTCGCCCATCCGCACGGCGGACATGCCGATGCCCTCGTCCTGGACGGAGAGCATCACCTCGCCGCTCTCCAGGAGCCAGCCGGAGAGCTGGACGGGAGAGTCGGGCGGCGAGAAGGAGGTCGCGTTCTCCAGGAGTTCGGCGACCAGGTGGCTGAGGTCGTCGGCGGCGAACCCGGCGACCTGGGCGTGCGGCGGGAGGGACTGGATGGTGACCCGCTCGTACCGCTCGATCTCGCTGACGGCGGCGCGCAGGACGTCCACCAGCGGGATCGGGCCGGGATGCCCGTGTCCGTGCTCGGCGCCGGCGAGGACCAGCAGGTTCTCGCTGTGCCGGCGCATGACCGTGGCCATGTGGTCCAGCTTGAAGAGCGTGCCGAGGCGCTCCGGGTCCTGCTCGCGCTCCTCCAGGGACTCGATGACGCCGAGCTGCCGCTCCACGAGGCCCAGGGTGCGCAGGGAGAGGTTGACGAAGGTGTGGTGGACGGTGTTGCGCAGCTTCTCCAGCTCGGCGGTCAGCTCGGCCGTGTGGGCCTGGAGTTCGGCGCGGCGGGCGGCGAGCTTCTCGCGTTCGCCGATGAGTCCGGCGCGTTCGGCGGCGAGCTTCCCGGCGCGCTCCTCGTGGTCCCGGAGCAGGTCCCGCGACTGGCCGTGCAGGGTGTTGAGGGAGCGGACGACCTGGGCGAACTCGTCGTTGCGGCCGGTGTAGCGGACCGGTTCGGCGGTGGCCGGTTCGGCGGCGAGCCGGGCGGCTCCGATGCGCAGCACGGCGAGCGGCTGGGTGAGGGTGCGGGCGACGGCGGTGGAGACGCCGACGGCGACGAGCAGGCAGCCGCCGAGGAGGGCGATGCGCAGTTCGAGGGCGGTGACGTCGTCGTCGCGCAGCTGCTCCAGCCGCTGGACCTGGGTGGTGCCGAGCGCGGACTGCACGGAACGCATCCGGTCGACGCGGGCGGAGAGCGCGGCGGCGACCTTCTTCTCGCTGACCTTCAGGTCGGAGCCGGACAGCTCGGGGCGGTCGGTCAGCTCGGCGAGGTACTTCTCGGCGCTGTTGACCTCGGGGCCGGTGACGATCGAGGACAGCTTGTCGCGGGCGGTGGCGCCGGCGGACTGGTCGAACTCGGCGAGCGCGGCGAGTTCACCGACCCTGGCCCGCTGTGCGGCGGCGCTCAGCGCGTCGCGGGTGCGGTCCTCCTTGGTCTCGCCCTCGTCCTGCGACTGCACGGGCAGCCCGGTGAACGGGTCGATCCGCGGCGGCGCCGGCTCCGGCCGGGGCACGGCGAGCGCGGCGAGCAGCAGCCCGCGGGTGGCGGACGCCTGTTCGGTGGCCCGGCCGAGGGCACGCGGGGTGCGGGCGCCGTCGGCCGCGCGCGGCGGGGTGTCGCGGGCGAGCGTGTCGGCGAGGCCGTTGAGTTTGGCGATGACCTCGGAGTACGCCTGGTGGGCCTCCAGCGCGGTGCCCTTGCCGCTGACGGCGTCCCGGCGCAGGGAGGGGATGGTGGACAGGTCGCGCAGCAGGTCCGGCGGGGCCGCCTCGCGGATCTCGTCCACCTGCTGGTCGACCCGGGCGCCCCCGTCGCCCGGCTTGCCGTCCCGGCCGCCCGCGATGTACACGGTGACCTCGTCGCGCTCGTCGGCGAGGGAGTGCGCCAGGGAGATGGCCTGCCGGTTCAGCTCGGCGAGGGTGACCAGGTGCTGTGAGTCGGTGAGGTCGGCCGAGGCGGCGAGCACGGCCGGTGTCCCCGCCGCTATGACGGTGATCCCGACGACGGCGACGCCCGCGACCAGCCGGCTGCGGACGCGTACGGTGCGACCGCCCTCGGCCGGGGTCGTCGGCGCCGCCCCGGAACCGCTGTTGCTGCCGCCCTTGCTCCGAGGCCGCTTCTTCTGCACCGGTGCTCGCAATCTTGACTCGTCCGCCCTTGAAGCAGAGGTGACGCACGGTCACATGAACGAGCGCCCCGCCCCCTGGTACGGCTTCCGACCATTCCAGCGCTCTTGGGGAGGGGGCGCGCATCAACCGCTCCGCCACCTGAACGAGTGAACATCAATCCCGAGTTGGCGAACAAGTTCTCCTGGCGCGCGCCGGAGTCATGTGCGGACACCGGCTGGAACTTCGGCGCCCGCTTTGGCAGGATGCCCGCCCGCATCCGGGGGCGGAGCCACCGCTTCCGCCCGGCCGGGCCCCTGACCTGCTGGTACGCACCAATCCCCGCAGGATGCAGGTGCGGTGAAGGCGTCGTGCAGACTGAACGCATGCGTATCGAACTCGCGACCGCCGCCGGCGCCCCCGATCGCCCGAACGAGGACTGGACCGCCTCGGTGCTCCCCGCCTCCGGCCGGGGCGGCGGGCTGGTGCTCCTCGACGGCGTGACGCCGCCGCGGGGCGACGACGGGTGTGTGCATTCGGTTCCGTGGTTCACCGCGAGACTGGGCGGGGCCCTGGTCGAACTGTCCGGTTCGCGGCGGGATCTGACCCTGCGGGAGATCCTCGCGGAGTCCATCCGGCGCACCGCAAACGCCCACGGTTCACTGTGTGACCTTTCTCACGTGCGTACGCCGCAGGCGACGGTGGTCGTGGTGCGTTGGGACGAGGCCGCCGTGGAGTACCTCGTGCTGTCCGACTCGGTGCTGCTGCTGGAGTCACCCGGCGGCGAGGTCCGCGCCGTGCTGGACGACCGGCTCGACCGGCTGGCGCCCGAGCTGCTGGTGTCCGACGCGGTGGCGGACGCCCGGGCGCGCAACAAGGAGGGCGGGTTCTTCACGGCCGCCGCCGACCCGGCCGTGGCGGAGCGGGCGGTCGCCGGGCAGGTCCCGCGCGCCGGCGTGCGGGCGCTGGCTGCGATGACGGACGGGGCGAGCCGCTGGACGGAGATGTTCGGCGAGGGCGACTGGGCCGCCTGCCTCGGGGTCCTGGAGAAGGAGGGCCCGCAGGGGCTGATCGACCGGGTCCGCGCCCTGGAGACCGCGGACACGGAGCGTGAGCGGCTGCGCGGCAAGACGCACGACGACGCCACGGCGGTCCACGTACGCCTGTGAGGCGCGCCGCCGCCCTCCCGGCGCACCCGGAACGAGCGGTGCGCCCGGCCGGGTGCGGCGCTCAGTCCTCGGCGCGGGCGTTCAGGTGGTGCAGCAGCCGGGCCAGTTCGGCGACCTCGGCGCGGTCCCAGTCGGCGAGCTTGCGGACGTAGCGGTCGCGGCGGGCGTCGCGGACGCTGCGGAAGCGGGCCAGGCCCTCGTCGGTGAGGTGGACGAGGAAGGCGCGGCCGTCGGCCGGGTCGGGCTCGCGCGCCACCAGGCCGAGGGCTTCCAGGGCGCGGAGCTGACGGCTCATGGTGGCCTTGCCGACGCCGAAGTAGGCGGCGAGGTCGGTGGCCCGCTGACGGCCGGCGGACTCCAGGCGGACGAAGAGTCCGTAGGCGGCGGCCTCCAGCTCCGGATGCACCTCGCGGGCCATTTCCCCGGAGTTGGCCCGTGCGCGGCGCAGGAAGACGGCCAACTCGCGTTCGAGGGCGAGGAATTCGTGGTCCACACCACTTCCTCCGGTTGCGCCGGGTTCACTCCCTCTTTCGCTCCCGTGCACGTCAACACCCCTCTTGAGCTTTCCTGCCGGTGAAAATTTCTTTCGCCGCCGGTCATCGCCGCAGCTCGGCCAGTATTTCGCAGGATTAGACCAACGGCACAGCCCGGACCCCCTTCCGCGAGCGGGTCTACGTGCGTAGCGTCATACGTGGCATGTTCACACCATGACATGCCTCCGGGGCCGCCGTACGGCGCCCCACGGTCAGCGGTATCCCCCCACGGAGACAGCTTCCCCCCACCCAGACTCGGAGGCACGCAATGCCCGTGCACAGATCCGGTTCCAAGGCCCGCCGTTCACGTTTCGCCGCGGCCGGCACCCTCCTCGCAGCCCTCTCCCTCCTCATCGCCCTGCCCGGCGCGTCGAACGCGGCCGGCGGCGACCCCGCCAAGCCGGCCCGCGGCACCGCCACCATGGGCATGGGCGTGGTCGCCCACGACGGCCAGGGCGGCCTGCCCGCCCGCAGCCTCGTCACCCAGACCGAAGGCGTGGACGTCAGCAGCCACCAGGGCAACGTGGCCTGGTCCACCCTCTGGAACAGCGGCGTCAAGTGGGCCTACGCCAAGGCCACCGAGGGCACGTACTACACCAACCCCTACTTCGCCCAGCAGTACAACGGCTCGTACAACGTCGGGATGATCCGCGGCGCGTACCACTTCGCCACGCCCGACACCACGAGCGGCGCCACCCAGGCCAACTACTTCGTGGACCACGGCGGCGGCTGGTCCAGGGACGGCAAGACCCTGCCGGGCGTGCTGGACATCGAGTGGAACCCGTACGGCGCGCAGTGCTACGGCAAGAGCGCGTCCCAGATGGTCGCGTGGATCCGCGACTTCGTGAACACCTACAAGGCGCGCACCGGGCGGGACGCGGTCATATACACCGCGACCAGCTGGTGGCAGACCTGCACGGGCAACAACGCGAGCTTCGGCACCACCAACCCGCTGTGGGTGGCGCGCTACAGCTCGACGGTCGGCACGCTTCCGGCCGGCTGGGGCTTCTACACGATGTGGCAGTACACGTCGTCCGGACCGACGGTGGGTGACCACAATCACTTCAACGGTGCCCTCGACCGCGTACAGGCGCTCGCCAACGGATAGCGGCGGCGCTCCCGCCCTCCCCGGAGCCCGGTGACCGCAAGGGTTGCCGGGCTTCACCGCGTCCACGGGCCGGACCGGCATTCCCCGAGCCTTCGCCTCCCCCCGCTATGAACTCCGTGTATACCCCACGTGTATAGTCGTCGCTCCACGTCGTACACCAGTGCGACCAACTACACGAGGGAGAGGCCCGCCGTGCCCAGTAGGACGAAGTCGATCGGGACGGGGTTGGCCGTTGCCCTTGTGACAGCCCTCACGCTGACGCTGAGCGGCTGCTCGATGGAGACGACCGCGCCCGGTTCGGCCCGCGCGGACGCCGGTGCCGACGCCAAGGGCGCGTTCGGTCCGGTGGACTGCCGCAAGGCCAAGTGCATAGCGCTGACCTTCGACGCGGGGCCGGGCGAGGACACTCCCCGGCTGCTGGACATCCTCGAGAAGGAGAAGGTCCACGCGACGTTCTTCCTGCTCGGCAAGAACCACGTCAAGAAGCACCCGGACACCGTCCGCCGGCTGGCGGCCGAGGGCCACGAGATCGCCAACCACACCTGGTCGCACGAGATCCTCACGGACAAGAAGCCGGCCGAGATACGCGCCGAGCTGGAGAAGACGCAGGACGCCATCGAGGCGATCACCGGCAAGAAGCCGCGGCTGATGCGCCCGCCGCAGGGCCGGACCGACGACACCGTCTCCGGCATCAGCAAGGACCTCGGGCTCTCCCAGATCCTGTGGAGCGCCACCGCCAAGGACTACTCGACGAACGACTCCGCGCTGATCAAGAAGCGGATACTCGACCAGGCGAGCAAGGACGGCATCATCCTGCTGCACGACATCTACAAGGGCACCGTGCCCGCGGTGCCGGGCATCATCGAGGCGCTGAAGAAGGAGGGCTACACCTTCGTGACGGTCCCCCAGCTGATGGCGCCCGCCGAGCCCGAGCCCGGCACGATCTACCGCCCCTGACCCGGCACGCACGCGGCGGCCCGCCTCCCCTCGCGGCAGGGGAGGCGGGCCGGTCACGCGCGGGCGCCCGGATCAGGCCGCGGCCACGACCCTCCGCTCCGCCGGGGCCGCCGCCGGGGCGAGGGCGATCTCCAGCACCTGGCGGACGTCGTTGACCGGGTGCACCTCCAGGGTCTCCAGCACCTCGGCCGGGACGTCGTCCAGGTCGGCCTCGTTCCGCTTGGGGATCACCACGGTGGTGATGCCGGCACGCTGGGCGGCCAGCAGCTTCTGCTTCACCCCGCCGATCGGCAGGACGCGCCCGGTCAGCGAGATCTCGCCCGTCATGGCCACGTCCGTACGGACCTGCCGCCCGGAGAGCAGCGAGGCCAGCGCCGTCGTCATCGTGATCCCGGCACTGGGGCCGTCCTTGGGGACCGCGCCCGCCGGGAAGTGGATGTGCACGCCGCGGTCCTTGAGGTCCGCGACCGGCAGCTCCAGCTCCGCGCCGTGCGACCGCAGGAAGCTCAGCGCGATCTGCGCCGACTCCTTCATGACGTCACCGAGCTGACCGGTCAGGGTCAGGCCGGACGCCCCGGTCTCCGGATCGGCCAGCGACGCCTCCACGAACAGGACGTCCCCGCCGGCCCCGGTCACCGCGAGCCCGGTGGCCACACCCGGCACCGCGGTGCGGCGCTCGGCCGGGTCCTGGGCGGACTCGGGCACGTGGTGCGGGCGGCCGATGAGCCCGCGCAGGTCGTCCGCGCCCACCGTGAACGGCAGCTCGCGCTCGCCCAGTTCGCTCTGGGCCGCGACCTTGCGCAGCAGCCGGGCGACGGACCGCTCCAGGTTCCGCACCCCGGCCTCACGGGTGTACTCGCCGGCCAGCTTGCGCAGCGCCGACTCGTCGAGACCGACCTCGCCCGCCTCCAGACCGGCCCGCTCCAGCTGGCGCGGGAGCAGGTGGTCGCGGGCGATGACGACCTTCTCGTCCTCGGTGTAGCCGTCGAGCCTGACCAGCTCCATCCGGTCGAGCAGCGCCTCCGGGATGGCCTCCAGGACGTTGGCGGTGGCCAGGAAGACGACGTCGCTGAGGTCCAGCTCGACCTCCAGGTAGTGGTCCCGGAAGGTGTGGTTCTGCGCCGGGTCGAGCACTTCGAGGAGGGCGGCGGCCGGGTCGCCCCGGAAGTCGGAGCCCACCTTGTCGATCTCGTCGAGCAGGACGACCGGGTTCATCGAACCGGCCTCCTTGACGGCGCGGACGATGCGCCCGGGCAGCGCGCCGACGTACGTGCGCCGGTGGCCCCGGATCTCCGCCTCGTCCCGGACCCCGCCGAGCGCGACGCGGACGAACTTGCGGCCCATGGCGTGCGCCACGGACTCCCCGAGCGAGGTCTTGCCGACACCGGGCGGTCCGACGAGGGCCAGCACGGCCCCGCCGCGCCGGCCGCCGACGACGCCCAGCCCCCGGTCGGAGCGCCGCTTGCGCACCGCCAGGTACTCGGTGATGCGCTCCTTCACGTCCTGGAGGCCGGCGTGCTCGGCGTCCAGGATCTCCCGGGCGCCCCTGATGTCGTAGGCGTCCTCGGTGCGCACGGTCCAGGGCAGCTCCAGGACGGTGTCGAGCCAGGTCCTGATCCAGGAGCCCTCGGGGCTCTGGTCGGAGGCGCGCTCCAGCTTGTCGACCTCCTTCAGCGCGGCCTCGCGGACGTGCGCGGGCAGGTCGGCGGCCTCGACGCGGGCCCGGTAGTCGTCGGACTCGTCCTCCGGGTCGCCGTTGAGCTGGGCCAGCTCCTTGCGCACGGCGTCGAGCTGACGCCGCAGCAGGAACTCGCGCTGCTGCTTGTCGACGCCCTCCTGGACGTCCTTGGCGATGGTCTCGGCGACGTCCTGCTCGGCGAGGTGTTCACTGAGCCACTGGATGGCGAGCTTCAGCCGGGCGACCGGATCGGCCGTCTCCAGCAGGCGCACCTTCTGGGCGGTGGTGAGGAAGGGGCTGTACCCGGAGTTGTCGGCGAGCGCGGAGACGCCCTCGATCTGCTGGACCCGGTCCACGACCTGCCAGGCGCCGCGCTTCTTCAGCCAGCTGGTGGCGAGCGCCTTGTACTCCTTGACCAGTTCGGCGACGGCTCCGGGGAGGGGGTCGGGGACGGACACGTCGACCCGGACGCCCTCCACCCAGAGCGCGGCCCCCGGCCCGCTGGTGCCCGCGCCGATCCTGACCCGGTCGCGGCCCCGGATGAGGGCGCCCGGATCGCCGTCGGAGAGCCGCCCCACCTGTTCCACGGTCCCCAGGACCCCGATCCCGGTGTACGTCCCGTCGACGCGCGGGACGAGCAGCACCTCGGGCTTGCCCCCGCCTTCCCGCACGGCGGCCTGCGCGGCCTCCACGGCGGCGCGCACCTCGCTGTCCGACAGGTCCAGCGGCACCACCATTCCCGGCAGGACGACCTCGTCGTCGAGCGGCAGCACGGGCAGGGTGAGCGGTGTGACGGCATTGGACTCAGTAGCCATGATCTCCCCTTCGGCAGGCAAGTTGAGCTATGCAGACTCAATGCTTGTGAGCCGCCAGATGTTCCCCCACCCCTGTTCGCTCTGAGCGATCAGGCGCCACGGCCGTTGTCAGTGGCGCCTGTCACGATGCGTGCACCGGAACGATCGGCAGGGAGAAACACATGGGTACGTGGGACGTCGGCCCCTTCGACAACGACACCGCGGCGGACTGGTGCGGCGGTCTCGACGACGCCGAGCCCAAGGAGCGCGCGGAGAAGGTGCGGGCCGCGCTCGCCGAGACCGCCGAGACGGTGGACTACCTCGACTCGGACGTGGCGGACGAGGCGATAGCGGCGGCCGCCCTGGTCGCCGCCCAGTGCCCCGGCGGGGCGCCCGTCGACTCCGCGTACGGCCCGGACGAGCCCCTGCCGGACCTGACCGCGCTGCGCGGCCTGGCGCTCCAGGCGCTGGACCGGGTCCTCACGGAACCGTCGGAGCCCCTGGAGCTCTGGGAGGAAACGGACGAGGGCCCCTGGCACACCGAGATCAACCGCCTGCGCGAGGTGCTTATGCCCCGGCCCTGAGGGACGGGGACACCGGACCGGGCGCCGCGCGTGAACCGCGCGGCGCCCGGTCCGCGATAGAGGGGGTGTGAGTCATTTGCATCCCTCGGGGGACGACCGGAGCGACGAGGCGCTGCTGCGCGCCGTCGCCCAGGGGGACACCGCCGCCCTGGCCGCGTTCTACGACCGGCACTCCGGCTGGCTGCTGGCCCGGTTGAACCGCCGCTGCCCGGACGCCGAGACCGTGCGCGAGGTCGTCCAGGACACCTTCCTCACGGTCCGGCGCTCGGCCGGCGCCCACCGGGGCGCCGAGGCCGGGGGCTGGCTCTGGGTCATCGCCGCCCGCCGCCTGGTGGACGCGCAGCGGGCTCGGGGCCGTACGGAGCGCGCGGCGGCGGCCGAGCGGGCGGACGGGGCGCGCTGGACCGCTCCCGCGCCGTCCGCCGAGGACCGGGTCCTGGCCGGTCTGGAGTACGGGGACGTGGGCGCCGCGCTCGACCGGATCTCGCCCGAGCTGCGGGAGGTCCTGCGGGCGACGGTCGTCGACGGGCTGACGACCCGTGAGGCCGCCCGGCTGCTCGGCATACCGGAAGGCACGGTCAAGAGCCGGGCGCTGCGGGCCCGGCGCGAGCTGCGCGCCGCGCTGGACCGCCTGGTCGTGGAGAGCGGCCCCCTGGGAGGCACGGCATGACGACCTGGCATGTGGCGGACCACCTCGCCCGGCGGTACGCGGCCGGCACGGCCCCCGAGACGGACGCCTGGTCCCTGGAGAAGCACGTCGAGTCCTGCGCGCCGTGCGCGCGGCGCGTGACGGCGGCGGTACGCGAGGGGCAGGCCGCTGCCCCGCTGCTGGACGACATCCGGGCCGCGGTGCTGGCGACGGCTGCTGCGGAAGGTGCGCCGGCGGCGGGCGC
>NZ_JAKRGC010000092.1 GCF_022347745.1 Streptomyces sp. OfavH-34-F | reverse complement strand
GATCTCGCAGCCGCCCGAGCAGCGCCGCCGCGGCCGGGTTGCGCGGCCGGGGCGCCCGGCCCACCAGCAGCACGGTGCGGCCCGGCTCCGGCTGCCGGATGGCGACGCAGGGCAGTCCCGCGTCCTCGCCGATCCGGCGCGGCACGATCGCCACCCCGATGCCCGCCCGGACCAGCTCCACCAGCAGCCGGATCTGGGTGACGTCGCAGGTGATCCGGCGCTCCAGACCGCAGTGCGCGGCCAGTCGGCGTACGGCCGTCTCCAGGCCCGTACCGGCGCGGAAGTCCACGAACGGCTCGCCGGCGAGATCCTTGATCAGGGTCCGCCCGGCCGTCGCGAGCCGGTGACCGGGGGCGGTGATCAGGACCAGGTCCTCCCGCCAGGTGGCGAACGCTGCCAGGCCCTCGGGCACCTCGGCCGCGTCCGGCGCCAGGAACGCGAGATCCAGCTCCCCGGCGCGCACCCCGGCCACCAGTTCCGGGGTGGTCGCCTCGCGCAGCGAGATCTGCACCCCGGGCCACAGCCGGTGGAACGCGGCCAGCTCGGCCGCCAGGTCCACGCAGGTCAGGGTCTGGATGGTGCCGAGGCGTACCCGCCCGGTCGCCAGCCCCGACACGGCGGCGACCGCGTCGCGCGCGGCGTCCGTCCCGGCGAGCACCGTACGCGCGGCCGGCAGCAGCGCCCGCCCGGCCTCCGTCAGCACCACCCGGCGCCCGGTGCGCTCGAACAGCTCGGCGCCCAGCTCCCGTTCCAGGTTGCGGACGGACGTGCTGAGCGCCGACTGCACGATCAGCTCGGCGCGGGCGGCGGTGGTGAAACTGCCGTGCGTGATCACCGCCATGAAGTGGCGCAGCTGGCGTATCTCCATCCGCGTACGCTAGCCGGGCCCATCTATCACATCGATGGCTGCGGGCGAATCCATCTGTTGGACCGGCCGCGCGGGCGGGGCGAAGCTGGAGGCATGGCGCACCTCCAGAGCCCCACCCGCGTCCCCGTCCTGTGGTCGGCGGCCTACGGACCGGGCCGCCCCCTCCCCGTCCGGCTGCTGGCCCGCACCCTGCTGCGGGTACGCGCCTTCGCCCGCGACCTGGCCCTGGCCGACCACGCCCCGGGCGGCGGCTACTGACGGCCCCGCGCCCTAGAGGTACCGCTTGATCTCCCGCCGGGCCAGGGAGCGCTGGTGCACCTCGTCCGGGCCGTCCGCGAGGCGCAGCGTCCGCGCCGACGCCCACAGCTCGGCCAGCGGGAAGTCCTGGCTCACCCCGCCCGCGCCGTGCAGCTGCACCGCCCGGTCCAGGATGTCCACCACCGCGCGCGGGGTGGCGATCTTGATGGACTGGATCTCCGTGTGCGCCCCGCGGTTGCCGACCGTGTCCATCAGCCAGGCCGTCTTGAGCACCAGCAGCCGCAGCTGCTCCACCGTGACCCGCGCGTCCGCGATCCAGTTCTGCACCACGCCCTGCTGGGCGAGCGGCTTGCCGAAGGCGGTACGGGAGACGGCGCGCCGGCACATCAGCTCGATCGCGCGCTCCGCCATCCCGATCAGCCGCATGCAGTGGTGGATGCGGCCCGGGCCCAGCCGGGCCTGGGCGATCGCGAAGCCGCCGCCCTCCTCGCCGATCAGGTTGGCGGCCGGCACCCGCACGTCCTCGAAGACCACCTCGGCGTGGCCGCCGTGCCAGTGGTCCTCGTAGCCGTAGACCTGCATGGCGCGCTTCACCGTGAGACCGGGGGTGTCCCGGGGCACCAGGATCTGCGACTGCTGGCGGCGGATGTCCGCGCCGTCCGGGTCCGTCTTGCCCATCACGATGAAAATCTCGCAGTCCGGGTGCAGCGCCCCGGAGATGTACCACTTGCGGCCGTTGATGACGTAGTCGCCGCCGTCGCGGGTGATCCGGGTCTCGATGTTGGTCGCGTCCGACGAGGCGACCTCCGGCTCCGTCATCGCGAACGCGGAGCGGATCTCCCCGGCCAGCAGCGGCTCCAGCCACCGCTTCTTCTGCTCGTCGGTGCCGAACTCGGCCAGCACCTCCATGTTCCCGGTGTCCGGCGCGCCGCAGTTGGTCGCCGTGGGTGCCAGGCGCGGCGAGCGGCCCAGGATCTCCGCCAGCGGCGCGTACTGGAGGTTGGTCAGCCCGGCGCCGTGCCCGGTGCCCGGCAGGAAGAGATTCCACAGGCCCTGCCGGCGTGCCTCCGCCTTCAGCTCCTCCACGATCCGCGGCGTCTGCCACGGCGAGTCCAGCCCGGCGCGCTGCTCGTCCGCGATCCGCTCGGCCGGGTAGACGTGCTCGTCCATGAAGGCGAGCAGCCGGGCGCGCAGCTCCTCGGTGCGGGCGTCGAATGCGAAGTCCATGGGGTCAGCCTTCCTGGAGGGTGGTGAGGCCGTGCTCGATGAAGACGGGGACGAGGTCGCCGATGCGGTCGAAGCCGGCGCCGACCGTCCGGCCCAGGGTGTAGCGGTAGTGGATGCCCTCCAGGATCACGGCGAGCTTGAACCAGGCGAACGCCGTGTACCAGGAGAGGGCGGAGGTGTCCCGGCCGGACCGGGCGGCGTAGCGCTCGATCAGCTCGGCGGGGGAGGGGTGGCCGGGCGCGCCGCTGGTGGTGGAGACCGGCGATTCGGGCAGGCCCAGGTCGGAGCTGTACATCACCAGCAGCCCGAGGTCGGTGAGCGGGTCGCCGAGCGTGGACATCTCCCAGTCCAGGACGGCCTTGATGGAGTCGTCGGCGCCGATCAGCGCGTTGTCCAGGCGGTAGTCGCCGTGCACCACGGTGGGCGCGGGGGAGACGGGCAGGTCGCGGCCGAGCGCCGTGTGCAGGGCGTCGATGCCGGGCAGCTCGCGGTTGCGGGAGGCGTCGAGCTGCTTGCCCCAGCGCCGCAGCTGCCGCTCCAGGAAGCCCTCGGGCCGCCCGAAGTCGGCGAGACCGACCGCCCCGGGGTCCACGGCGTGCAGCTCGACCAGGGTGTCGACCAGGGCGAGCACCGCCGCGCGGGTGCGCTCCGGGCCGAGCGGGGCGAGCTGCTCCGCCGTGCGGTACGGGGTGCCCTCCACGTACTCCATGACGTAGAACGGCGCGCCGAGGACGGTGTCGTCCTCGCAGAGCAGCAGGGGCTCGGGGACGGGCACGGCCGTCGGGTGCAGGGCGCTGATCACGCGGTGTTCGCGCTTCATGTCGTGCGCGGTGGCCAGCACGTGCCCCAGCGGCGGGCGGCGGACCACCCAGCGGGCGGTGCCGTCGGTGACGACGTAGGTCAGGTTCGACCGGCCGCCCTCCACGACGCGGGCGTCGAGCGGTCCGTTCACCAGGCCCGGCCGCTCGCGGTCCAGGTGTCCGCGCAGCCGGTCGAGATCGAGACCTGGCGGATGGACGTGGCTCATCGTGCGTACCTCCGGGGTGGGCGAACGGTCGGTCTCATGATGCCGACCAGTCGGTATGTCGTCCAGTGAACTCCCGTAACCGGACGGCAAAGTTCCGGCCCGGGGACCGTCCGGGCTCTGGTGCCGGGTCGCATCCCTGAATAGGGTTCACGTATGGACACCGCGCTGCTGATCGACCACGTCCGGCTGACCCCGATCCTCATCGCCGACCCGCCCCTCCTCAACACCCAGGGCGTCCACCAGCCGTACACGCCCCGGCTCGTCGTGGAGGTGGTCACCCGCGGTGGTGTCACCGGCGTCGGGGAGACCTACGGCGACGGTGCCTACCTCGCCCTCGCCGCCCCGCTCGCCGCCGCCCTGCCCGGCCGTCCGGTCAGCGACGTGAACGCCCTGTTCGCGCTGGCCGACGCGGTGTGCGGAGATTCACCGGCGGCGGACCCCGGGTCCGGTGCCTCCGGGGCCGGTGCGCAGGAGGCAGCCGGGGACGGGGTGGACGCGGGCGGGCTGCGCGGCGTCCGGACCGCCAGCAAGCTGCGGCTCTCCGTGGTCTCCGGCTTCGAGGTGGCCTGTCTGGACGCCCTCGGCAAGACCCTCGGCCTCCCGGTCCACGCGCTGCTCGGCGGCAAGGTCCGCGACCGCGTCGAGTACAGCGCGTACCTCTTCTACCGCTGGGCGGCCCACCCCGAGGGCGGCGAGCGCGACGACTGGGGTGCCGCCCTCGACCCGGCCGGGATCGTCGCCCAGGCCCGCCGCTTCGCCCGCGACCACGGCTTCTCCTCCTTCAAGCTCAAGGGCGGCGTCCTTCCGCCCGACGAGGAGATCGCCGCCGTCCGCGCGCTCGCCGGGGCGTTCCCCGGCCGGCCGCTGCGCCTGGACCCCAACGGCGCCTGGTCCACCGCCACCTCGCTGTACGTCGCCGAACAGCTCCGGGACGTACTCGAATACCTGGAGGACCCGGCGAGCGGCACGGAGGCGATGGCCGCCGTGGCGGCCGGCACCGGGGTGCCGCTCGCCACCAACATGTGCGTCACCACGCTCGCGGAGATCCCGGAGGCGTTCGCCCGCGACGCCGTCCAGGTCGTCCTCTCCGACCACCACTACTGGGGCGGACTGCACCGCACCCGCGAACTCGCCGCGATCTGCCGCGTCCACGGCGTCGGGCTGTCCATGCACTCCAACACCCACCTCGGCATCAGCCTCGCCGCCATGACCCACGTCGCGGCCACCGTCCCCAACCTGGACTACGCCTGCGACAGCCACTACCCGTGGCAGACCGAGGACGTCATCACCGCCCGCCACGTCTTCCGGGACGGGCACCTCGACGTCTCCGACGCCCCCGGACTCGGCGTCGAACTCGACCGGGACCGGCTCGCCGCGCTCCACCGCCGCTGGCTCGACGACGACGGCACCCTGCGCGAACGCGACGACGCCGCCGCGATGCGCAAGGCCGACCCGGAGTGGACGACCCCGCCCGTCCCGCGCTGGTGACGCCCCGGCTGAGTTGCGGACGCCCGGGACCGCCCCGAGGGTCGAAGCATGAAGGCGATCAGTTACAGCAGATTCGGTGACGCGGACGTCCTGGAGTACGGGGAGCGGCCCGACCCGAAGGTGGCCCCCGACGCCGTCCTGGTCAAGGTCCGGGCCGCCGCCGTGAACCCGGTCGACCGGCAGGCCCGGGAGGGAAAGCTCGACGGCGTCCTGGACACCGTCTTCCCCGTCATTCCCGGCTGGGACGTCTCCGGGGTCGTCGTCCAGCCCGGCGTCGCGGTGGACGAGTTCGCGGTCGGCGACGAGGTCATCGGCTACGTGCGCGAGGACTTCCTGAGCCGGGGCACCTTCGCCGAGTACGTGGCCGCGCCCGTGCGCACCCTCGCGCGCAAACCGCTGCGCCTCAGCTTCGAGGAGGCGGCGGGACTGCCGCTGGCCGGGCTCACCGCGTACCAGGTCCTCCACCGCACCCTGCGCGTCCGGGAGGGCGAGACCGTCCTCGTCCACGCCGCGGCCGGCGGCGTCGGCTCGCTCGCCGTCCAGCTCGCCCGGCACGCTGGCTGCCGCGTCATCGGCACCGCCAGCGAACGCAACCACGACCACCTGCGGCGGCTCGGCGCGGAGCCCGTGGCGTACGGCGACGGGCTCGTGGACCGGCTGCGGGCGCTGGCCCCCGACGGCATCGACGCCGCCTTCGACACCGTGGGCGGGGACGCCCTGCGGGCCTCCGCCGAGACCCTGGCCCCCGGCGGCCGGCTGGCCTCCATCGTGGACACCGAGGTGTTCTCGTACGGCGGCCGGTACGCGTTCGTCCGGCCCGACGCCGAGGACCTGTCTCGCCTGGCGGAACTGGCCGAGCAGGGCATTGTCACCGTCCACGTGGACCGGGTCTTCCCGCTGGCCGAGACGGCGGCGGCCCAGCGGCTGAACGCCGAGGGCCGCACACGCGGCAAGATCGTCGTCACGGTGGACTGGGACGCGGCGCGGGACTAGGGCCTTGTCCGACACCCCCAGGGGCCCGGCGCCCGTCGTCAGAACAGCATGGCCGCCGCGAACACCGCCAGCGCCACCGTGCACGCGGCGGCCGTGAGCGCGCCGCCCGCCGCCAGCGGACGCGGCCGGGCCCCGCGCATGCTCTGCACCCGGCGGTGGGCGGCGCCCAGGAACCCCAGCCAGGCCAGCGCGGTCAGCGACAGCGCGACGACCCCGGCACCCGTCGCCCCGACGTGCAGCGCCTGCTTCACCGCCAGCACCGCGACCACCGTGCAGGACAGCGTCGTGCGCCGCCACGCCAGCCGGGTCCGCTCCGGCTGGAGGCCCGGATCGCGGGCGCCGGCGCTCAACCGCCCTCCCAGCCGAAGACGACCACCACCACCATCGCCACCGCCACCACGGCGACGGCGAGGCTCAGCAGCGTCGGGAACCGGGAGACCGGCAGGTCCTCACCGCGCCGCATCGCCCGCTCGCACCGCATCCAGTGGTTGACCGCCCGCAGCGCGCACAGCACCCCGGCCGCCAGCAGCGCCAGCGCCAGCCCCGCCCGCACCCCCCAGGACAGCTCCGGCAGGAACTGGTCCACCGCGAAGCCCCCGCCGATCAGCGCCAGAGCCGTCCTGATCCACGCGAGGAACGTCCGCTCGTTGGCGAGCGAGAAACGGTAGTCCGGGGTCTCGCCCTCACTGCGGATGCGCTGCGGCGCGAACCACAACCGCAGGCTCTGTACGAATGCGTTCACGCGTGGACCCTATCCGGCGCATTTCCGTTCATTCACGATCTGCCCCGGCCGCCTCCCGGAACGCCCGCAGCCGCCGGTAGCAGTCGAGGCCGTCCGGTACCCACAGCCAGTCCCCGAGCCGCCGCTCCAGCTCCTCGTCGTCCAGGAAGGTGTGCCAGGCGACCTCCTCCACCTGCGGCCGCACCGGAAGCTCGCACCTGACCTGGTACACGGCGGACCACCAGGTGTGCCGGCCGCCCTCGTACAGGAACCTGAACAGCGGCTCCGGCCGGGGGAGCCCCGAGACGCCCAGCTCCTCCTCCGCCTCCCGCAGCGCCGCCTCGTCGTAGCTCTCGCCCGCGCCGACCACCCCGCCGACGAACATGTCGTAGTGCGAGGGGAACACCAGCTTCGTGGCGGTCCTGCGGTGCACGAAGACCCGGCCCTCGGCATCCCGCGCCTCGATGAACACGCAGCGGTGGCGCAGGCCCCGCTCCGTCGCCTCGCCGCGCGGCGCCTGCCCCACGACCACGTCGTTCTCGTCGACGATGTCCAGGATCTCGTCGGAAGGCGTACCGCCCGCAGAAGATGTCATGCCCGCCATCCAACCGCAGCCCCCGGCCGGCCCGCCCGCCGCCGCCCCGCTCTCAGCGCCGCTGGAGACTGTGCGTCCCCCGGCGCACCGGCCCCTCCGGCATCGCCGGGTGCAGCCCCAGCAGCACGATCCCGGCCACGATCGCCGCGAGCCCGGCGGCCTGCCACGCCAGCGCGCCCGCGTCCGTCCGCACCTGGTCGCCCATGAACCCGATCCCGCAGGCGATCCCGGCCAGCGGCTGGGCCGCCGTCAGCGCGGGCAGCGACATCCGCAGCGGACCCGTCTCGAACGCGCTCTGCACCAGCAGCAGCCCGGTCACCCCCAGCACCACCACGGCGTACGGCTGCCAGGACGCCACCAGCCCCGCCGCTCCCGCGTCCGCGAAGCGCTGCCCGCTGACCCGGGTGAGCGCGTCCTGCAACCCGTACAGCAGCCCGGCCGCCACCGCCAGCAGCGCCGGGGATGCCGGGGACCGGCGGCGCTTGGCGAGCGCGGTGAGCAGCAGCGCCAGCCCGGCCACCACGCCCACCACCAGCCAGTGCCGCAGCGGGGAGGACACCGCCCGGCCGCCCTGCGGCTCACCGGCCACCAGGAACGCGGCGACCCCGCCGGCCAGCAGCCACAGCCCCGCCCAGCCCTGCCGGCCCAGCCGCTGGCCGGTGCGGTGCCGGGACAGGGCCATCGCGAAGAGCAGATTGGTCGCCAGCAGCGGCTCGACCAGGGACACCTCACCCTTGCCGAGCGCCAGCGCGCCCAGCACCATCCCGCACACCATCAGCGCGATCCCGGCCAGCCAGCTGCGCACCCTCATCAGGTCGAGCAGCAGCCGGAACGTCAGATAGTCGCGCTTGGGCGCGTGCGCGGCGGCGGCCTGCTGGAGCACGAAGCCGAAGCCCAGGCAGCACGCGGCGGACACGGCGAGCACGAGGACCAGCACCGACACGCTTCTGCACCCCACGTCAGGCCGGAAGAGAGGTGATGTGCTCCCGACGATAACGGCCCCGGGCGCCCGAACGGCGACAGCGCGGCCGACCGGACGGTTGACGCGGGGACGACCCGTACCCAAGATCTGACGCACCGGTAACTTCGCGAGCCCCGACAAGGATGGAAGCCATGGCGTACGACGCTGATGTGATCGTGATCGGGGCGGGACTCGCGGGGCTCGTGGCCACCGCGGAGCTGGTCGACGTGGGGCGTTCGGTGATCCTCCTCGACCAGGAGCCCGAGCAGTCGCTCGGCGGCCAGGCGCACTGGTCCTTCGGCGGCCTCTTCCTCGTGGACTCGCCCGAACAGCGCCGCATGCGCATCCGGGACAGCCGCGAGCTGGCCCTCCAGGACTGGATGGGCACGGCCGGCTTCGACCGCGAGGAGGACCACTGGCCCCGCAAGTGGGCCGAGGCCTACGTCGACTTCGCGGCCGGTGAGAAGCGCTCCTGGCTGCGCGCCCGGGGCCTGCGCCTCTTCCCCGTCGTCGGCTGGGCCGAACGCGGCGGCTACGACGCCACCGGCCACGGCAACTCCGTCCCCCGCTTCCACATCACCTGGGGCACCGGCCCCGGCGTCGTCGCCCCCTTCGAACGCCGGGTCCGCGAGGGCGTCGCCCGGGGCCTGGTCACCTTCCGCTTCCGCCACCGGGTCACCGGCCTCGCCCGCACCGGAGGCGCCGTGGACACCGTCACCGGCGAGATCCTGGAGCCGAGCGACGCCCCGCGCGGGACCGCCAGCGGCCGGACCGCCGCCGGCGCCTTCGAACTGCGCGCCCAGGCGGTGATCGTCACCTCCGGCGGCATCGGCGGCAACCACGAGCTCGTGCGCGAGCAGTGGCCCGAGCGGCTCGGCACCCCGCCCGCCAAGCTGCTCTCCGGCGTCCCCGCGCACGTGGACGGGCTGATGCTCGGCATCGCCGAGAAGGCGGGCGCCCACCACATCAACCGGGACCGGATGTGGCACTACACCGAGGGCATCGAGAACTGGAGCCCCATCTGGGACAAGCACGCCATCCGCATCCTGCCCGGCCCGTCCTCCCTCTGGCTGGACGCGACCGGCAAGCGGCTGCCCGTCCCGCTCTTCCCCGGCTTCGACACGCTCGGCACCCTCGAACACATCATGCGCACCGGCCACGACTACACCTGGTTCGTGCTGGACCGGAAGATCATCGGCAAGGAGTTCGCGCTCTCCGGCTCCGAACAGAATCCCGACCTGACCGGCAAGTCGATCCGGGACGTCATCGGCCGCGCCCGCGCCGACGTGCCCGGACCCGTCCAGGCGTTCATGGACCACGGCGCGGACTTCGTCCTCGAGAAGGACCTCGGCGCCCTGGTGCGCGGCATGAACGCGCTCACCGGCGACGGGCTCATCGACGAGGACGCGCTGCGCCGCGAGATCACCGCCCGCGACCGCGAGATCGCCAACCCCTTCACCAAGGACCTCCAGATCACCGCGATCCGGGGCGCCCGCTCCTACATCGGCGACAAGCTGATCCGCACCGCGCCGCCCCACCGCATCCTCGACCCCAAGGCCGGTCCGCTCATCGCCGTACGGCTGAACATCCTGACCCGCAAGTCGCTCGGCGGCCTGGAGACCGACCTGTCGTCCCGCGTCCTGACCCCGGACGGCACCCCGCTCGCCGGGGTGTACGCGGCCGGGGAGGCGGCCGGATTCGGCGGCGGCGGGGTGCACGGCTACCGCTCCCTGGAGGGCACCTTCCTCGGCGGCTGCATCTTCTCCGGCCGGTCCGCCGGCCGCGCGGCGGCGCGGGCGGTCGGATAGGGGCGCCCGCGCGCGTCCGTACGGAGGGGTTCCGGCGCCGGAACCGTGCACCGGCGCCGTATCCGGGCATGGGAAGAAGATGCCAGGAGTAGCCGAACCCGTCATCAACCTCGTCCGGCGCACCACCGAACCCGTGGCCGCGCAGACCCTGCGCTCCACGGGCGCGGCGGTGATCGCCTACGCCGTGGCGACCGCGACGCTGGACGAGCCCGCACCTCTCACCGCACCGCTCACCGCGCTGCTCGTCGTCCAGGTCACCCTCTACGCGACCCTCAACATGTCGGTCAAACGTGTCACGGCCGTCATCGTCGGCGTCCTCATCGCGAGCGGCTTCAGCTCCCTGGTCGGCCTGTCCTGGTGGAGCCTGGGGCTGACCATCTTCACGGCGCTGATCATCGGCAGACTGGTCCGGGTGGACGAGTTCGTCCCCGAGGTGGCGATCAGCGCGATGCTCGTCCTCGGCGTCACCTCGGTGTCCGCGCGGACCGACATGGCCTGGGAGCGCGTCTTCGAGACCCTGATCGGCGCCGGGGTGGGCCTGGCGTTCAACCTGCTGTTCGCGCCACCCGTGTGGGTGCAGACCGCGGGCGCGTCCATCGACGGACTGGCCCGCGAGATGGGCCAGATGTTCCGCGACCTGGGCAGCGACCTCGCCCGCCCGGTCACCGTCCCCGAGGCGGCCGAGCGGCTGCACCGGGCCCGCCGCCTGGACCACGACATCGTGGAGGTGGACGCCTCGCTGCGGCAGGCCGAGGAGAGCCTGATGCTCAACCCGAGGGTGCGCCAGGGCCTGCTGCACCGCGTGGTGCTGCGCACCGGGCTCGACACGCTGGAGATCTGCGCCGTCGTCGTCCGGGTGCTGTCCAGGACGCTGACCGACCTCGCCAAGGACCGGGGCGAGGCGCCCCTCTTCCCGCCCGAGGTCGCCGCCCACATCACGGAGCTGTTCGACCGGATGGCGGGGGCCATCGAGAGCTTCGCGCTGCTCATCACCACCCCGGTCGCCGCCAGCGCCGAGGAGGCCGAGGAGCGGCTCACCGAGGCGCTCACCACCAGCCGGGCCACCCGCGACCTGGTCGCCGACATGCTGCTGGCGGCCGTGCAGGAGCACCCCAGGAAGTGGCAGCTGCACGGCGCCCTGCTCGCCGAGGTGGACCGCATCCTGGACGAACTCGACATCGAGAAGCGCGCCGAGCGCCTGGGCCAGGAGCTGGACCGCCGCTCCGCCTCGCTGCACGAACGCCACCCCCGGCTGCACGCGCTGCGGCGCAGGCTGGGCCCGGTCAGGGGCGGCCGGAAGCGGAAGGCGGACGTCGCGGCGGGGTGAGGCGGGCCCGCTCAGCCCCGCGCCGGAAGCGGGTCGAGGCGCTCGACGACCCGGAACCGCTCGGCGACGATCATGGTGTCGTCGCCGACCGTGAACTCCGGGTCGCCGAGCGCCTCGCGCATCTCCTCGCTGTGCCAGAACCGTTCGTGGGCCGCCCGCCACTCGGCGACCGAGGTGTACCCCTCGCCCTCGTCCAGGGCGTGCCGCAGGTCCACGTCGGCCAGGCGGAGCACCCGCACTTCGGTGACCTCGACGACGGCGATCTCGCGGCCCGCCGAGTCGATGAGGGCGGAGCGCTCGCCGACCGGGGGCAGTTCCTCGTCCTCGATCTCGTACTCCACGAGCAGACCCGAGGTCGAGACCTTGCGCCCGTCCAGGACCGCGGCGACCAGCTGGTCGCGCAGCGGGCCGGGGAAGGCGAGCAGGAAGGGCTTGAGCGCTTCGCGGTTCGGCATGGCGCCAGTCTGGCACCCGCCCGGCCCGCCCCGGGGGCCGGGCGGGGCGGGCGGCGGGTGCGGCTACAGCACCAGGGACAGCAGCAGGATGAACAGCAGCGAGGCCACGGAGATGATGGTCTCCATCACCGACCAGGTCTTCACGGTCTGGCCGACGTCCATGCCGAAGTACTCCTTCACCAGCCAGAACCCGGCGTCGTTGACATGGCTGAAGAACAGCGAGCCGGCCCCCACCGCGAGCACCAGCAGGGCCGCGTGCGCGGTCGACATGTCGGCAGCCAGCGGGGCGACCAGACCGGCCGCCGAGATGGTCGCCACGGTCGCCGAACCGGTCGCCAGCCGGATCGCCACGGCGATCAGCCAGCCGAGCAGCAGCGCCGGGATCGACCAGTTCTCGGAGAAGTCCAGGATCATCTGCCCCACGCCGGCGTCGATCAGCGTCTGCTTGAAGCCGCCGCCCGCGCCCACGATGAGCAGCACCCCGGCGATCGGGGCGAGGGACTTCTCCACCGTGACGGAGAGCCGCGACCGGGTGAAGCCGGCCGCCCGGCCGAGCGTGACCATGCCCACGAGCACCGCCGCGAGCAGCGCGATCAGCGGCGAGCCGATCACATCGGTGACCTTCTGGAGCCCCTGCTCCGGATCGTCCACGACGATGTCCACGAACGCCTTGACCAGCATCAGCACGACCGGCAGCAGGATCGTGGCCAGGGTGGCGCCGAAGCCGGGACGGCGCTCCAGCTCCTCGGAGGGCCGCTGCGGGATCATCTTCTCCGGCGCCGGGATGTCCACCCAGCGGGCGGCGTAGCGGGAGAAGACCGGGCCGGCGATGATCACCGTCGGGATCGCGACGACCACGCCGAGGGCCAGCGTGACGCCGAGGTTGGCGTCGAGCGCGTCGATCGCGACGAGCGGTCCGGGGTGCGGCGGGATCAGGCCGTGCATCACGGACAGGCCGGCCAGGGCCGGGATGCCGATGCGCATCAGGGAGTAGTTGCCGCGCTTGGCGACGAGCAGCACCACCGGGATCAGCAGGACGATCCCGACCTCGAAGAACAGCGGCAGGCCGATCACCGAGGCGATCAGGACCATCGCCCACGGCATGGCCCGCTTGTCCGTGCGCGCCAGGACGGTGTCCACGATCTGGTCGGCGCCGCCGGAGTCCGCGAGCAGCTTGCCCAGGATCGCGCCGAGCGCGATCAGGACGCCGACGCCGGCGACGGTCGAGCCGAGGCCCGCGGTGAAGCTGGCTATCGTCTTCGCCGGAGCGGCACCGGCGAAGGAGCCGAGCGCCAGCGAGCCGATGGTCAGCGCCAGGAAGGCGTGCATCCGCACGCGGGTGATGAGCAGGACGATGACGGCGATGCCCGCCAGGACGGCGATGCCCAACTGCGCGTTGCCCGCCGAGGTGATGGGTTCGGCGGCGTCCGCTGCCAGCGTCTCGACGCTGAGACTGGTCACGGTGTGATCCTTAGCTGTCGAGCCGGCGCAGCGCGGCGACGGCTCGCTGGGTGATTTCTTCGGGGGTGCCGGAGACGTCCACGGCGACGCCGGCCTCGTCGTCCTCCAGGGGCTGGAGGGTGGCGAACTGCGAGTCGAGGAGCGCGGTCGGCATGAAGTGGCCCTTGCGGGCGGCCATGCGCTCCTCGATCAGGGACCGGTCACCGGTCAGGTGCAGGAAGACGGCCCCGGGCGCCTCGCGGCGCAGCCGGTCGCGGTAGGCCCGCTTCAGGGCCGAGCTGCTGACCACCCCGCCGAGCCCCGCCCGGCCGTGCGCCCACTGCCCGATCGCGTCGAGCCAGGGCCACCGGTCCGCGTCGTCCAGCGGGGTGCCGGCCGACATCTTGGCGATGTTCGCGGGGGGATGGAAGTCGTCGCCCTCGGCGTACGGAACGCCCAGGGCGGCGGCGAGCAGGGGGCCGATCGTCGTCTTGCCGGTCCCTGCCACGCCCATCACCACGACGACGTGGGGGGTGCTCATAGCGGTGCCTCGCTGTCTCTTCGATGTCGTCCTCGACATCGGTCCGTCGCGCTACTGAAACCCATACGTACGACTTATTCAAGAGGCTGTGATGTAAACGTCGTACTTAATGGCTCCGGGGGCCGCCCCGTACCCTGGGGCCATGACCACACCTGCCCAGGGACTCCACACGCATGTCCTGGACGCCCTGGGCCTGGAGATCGCCGCCGGGGAGCACCCGCCCGGCCGGGTGCTGCGCACCGACGAGCTGGCCCGGCGCTTCGACGTCTCGCGCACGGTGGTCCGCGAGGTGATCCGCGTCCTGGAGTCCATGCATCTGGTCGAGTCGCGCCGCCGCGTCGGCGTGACCGTGCGGCCGGCCGAGGCGTGGAACGTGTACGACCCGCAGGTCATCCGGTGGCGGCTGGCCGGCGCCGACCGCCCCCGCCAGCTGCGCTCGCTGACCGTGCTGCGCTCCGCGATCGAACCCGTCGCCGCCTCGCTCGCCGCCCGCAACGCCACCCCCGAGCAGTGCGCCGAGCTGACCGCCCGCGCCCTCGGCATGGTCGCCACCTCGCGCGGCGGACAGCTGGAGGGCTACCTCGAACACGACGTCGCCTTCCACCGCATCGTGCTCGACGCCTCCGGCAACGAGATGTTCGCCCGCCTCGGCGACGTGGTCGCCGAGGTCCTGACGGGCCGTACGCACCACCAGGTGATGTTCGAGGACCCCGACCCGGCGGCCGTCACCCTGCACGTCCGGCTCGCCGAGGCGGTACGCGCCGGTGACCCGGCCGCCGCCGAGCGGCTGACCAGGGAGATCACCGCCGGCGCCCTCCACGAGCTGGACGTGCTCGCGCCCTGAGCCCGGCCACCGTCCCGCACCGCGTACCGTGGCCCGTGATCGGTCCCGGCGCCCCGGGACAGCGGTCTCAGCGAAGTCGGGAAAGGGAGTCCACAGGACATGCCGCAGCACGTACAAGGGGTCATCGCGCCGGGGAAGAACGAGCCGGTGCGCGTCGAGACGATCGTCATTCCGGACCCCGCGCCCGGTGAGGCCGTGGTCAAGGTCCAGGCGTGCGGCGTCTGCCACACCGACCTGCACTACAAGCAGGGCGGCATCAACGACGAGTTCCCCTTCCTCCTCGGCCACGAGGCCGCGGGCGTCGTGGAATCGGTCGGCGAGGGCGTCACGGAGGTCGCTCCGGGCGACTTCGTCATCCTCAACTGGCGCGCGGTCTGCGGCCAGTGCCGCGCCTGTCTGCGCGGGCGGCCCTGGTACTGCTTCGACACGCACAACGCGAAGCAGAAGATGACCCTCCTCGACGGCACCGAGCTGTCCCCGGCCCTGGGCATCGGCGCCTTCGCCGAGAAGACCCTTGTCGCCGCCGGCCAGTGCACCAAGGTCGATCCCGAGGTCTCCCCGGCCGTCGCCGGGCTCCTCGGCTGCGGCGTCATGGCCGGCATCGGCGCCGCCATCAACACCGGCCAGGTCGGCCGCGGCGACTCGGTCGCCGTCATCGGCTGCGGCGGCGTCGGCGACGCGGCGATCGCGGGCGCCCGGCTGGCCGGCGCGGCGAAGATCATCGCCGTCGACATCGACGACCGCAAGCTGCAGACGGCGAAGTCGATGGGCGCGACCCACACCGTCAACTCCCGCTCCGCCGACCCCGTCGAGGCCATCCGCGAGCTGACCGGCGGCAACGGCGCGGACGTCGTCATCGAGGCCGTCGGCCGCCCGGAGACGTACAAGCAGGCGTTCTACGCCCGCGACCTCGCCGGCACCGTTGTCCTCGTCGGCGTCCCCACGCCCGAGATGCAGCTGGAACTGCCGCTGCTCGACGTCTTCGGCCGCGGCGGCTCGCTCAAGTCCTCCTGGTACGGGGACTGCCTGCCCTCCCGCGACTTCCCGATGCTCGTCGACCTCCACCAGCAGGGCCGGCTCGACCTGGAGGCGTTCGTCACCGAGACCATCGGCCTCGGCGACATCGAGCAGGCCTTCGACCGGATGCACGACGGCGACGTGCTGCGCTCGGTGGTGGTGTTCTGATGACCGCCCGCATCGACCACCTCGTCACCTCCGGCACCTTCGCCCTCGACGGCGGCGAGTGGGACGTCGACAACAACGTCTGGATCGTCGGCGACGACACCGAGGCCGTCGTCATCGACGCCGCCCACGACGCCACCGCCATCCAGGACGCCCTCGGCGGCCGTGCGCTGCGCGCGATCATCTGCACCCACGCGCACAACGACCACATCGACGCCGCCCCCGCGCTCGCCGACGCCACCGGCGCGCCGATCCTGCTCCACCCGGACGACCTGCCGCTGTGGAAGCAGACCCACCCCGACCGGGCGCCCGACGGCGAGCTGGCCGACGGCCAGGAGATCACGGTGGCCGGCACCACGCTGACGGTTCTGCACACGCCGGGCCACGCCCCCGGCGCGGTCTGCCTGTACGCCCCCGAGCTGGCCACGGTCTTCACCGGGGACACCCTCTTCCAGGGCGGGCCCGGCGCCACCGGCCGGTCCTTCTCGTCCTTCCCGGTGATCGTGGACTCCATCCGGGACCGGCTGCTCACCCTGGACCCGGCGACCTCGGTGCGCACCGGCCACGGCGACTCCACCACCATCGGCGCGGAGGCCCCGCACCTGGACGAGTGGATCGCCCGCGGCCACTGACGGCCGCTCAGCCCTCCGGCCACGCGGAGAGCCGCAGCCCGCTCTCGAAGCGGCGCGGCTCTCCGGTGACCGGATCGGTGAACTCCAGTACCCGGGCGAGCAGTTGCAGCGGACGCGAGAAGTCGCCCGGAGCGGCGTCCGGTTCGGTCACCGGATAGACCGGGTCGTTGACCAGCGGCACGCCCAGCGCGTTCATATGGACCCGCAGCTGATGCGTGCGCCCGGTCGCCGGCAGCAGCCGGTAGCGCCCCAGCGCCGGGCCGCCGGGCGTCCGCCGGTGTTCCAGCAGCTCGATCCGGCTCTCGCTGTTCGGCTCGCCCGGCTCCTCGCGCGCCGCCAGGACGCCGCGCTCCTTCACGATGCGGCTGCGCACCGTGCGCGGCAGGACGAGCCCGGGATCGAACGGGGCCACCGCCTCGTACTCCTTGCGCACCAGCCGGTCCCGGAACAGCGTCTGGTACGCGCCCCGCTCCGCCGGCCGCACCACGAACAGCACCAGCCCGGCGGTCAGCCGGTCCAGCCGGTGCGCGGGCTGCAGCAGCGGCAGCCCCAGGTCGCGCCGGAGCCGGGCCACCGCCGTCTCGGTGATGTGCCGGCCCCGCGGCATCGTCGCCAGGAAGTGCGGCTTGTCCGCGACGACCAGATGCTCGTCCCGGTACACCACCCCCACCGGGAACGGCACCGGGTGCTCCGGCGCGAAGTCCCGGTGGAACCACAGGTAGCGGCCGGCCGTGTACGGCTCGTCGCCGCTGACCGGGCCCGCCGTCGACACGAACCGGCCCCCGGCGAGCAGCGCCTCGACCCGGTCCGCGCCGATCGCCCCGGCGAACCGGTCCAGCAGATGGTCCCGAACCGTCGCCCACCGCCCCTCCGGATCGGCCGGCAGCCGCACCCGGACCGGGTCCACGCCGTCACGCTGGGGCAGCGGCGAGGCCGGCGGCTTGGCCCGCCCCCTCACCCCCGGCTCCCGGCCGGCCCCGGCCCGCGCATCGTTGTCATGGTGCCGGGCATCCTTTCACGACGCGGCTCAGCTCTCCGGCACCGTCACCTTCAACGGGCCGCAGCCGATGCGTTCCGCCTCCGCCGACGCGTAGGCCGGTAGCAGGTCGTGGGCGAAGGTGAAGCGGCTGCCCTCGTGGGTGGGGCGCAGTTGTTCCAGGACGAACATCACCTGGCCGGTCTGGCACTGGGCCCGGAACACCGCCCGGTTGCCGCCGAGCCGGCCGTAGCCGTTGCTGCCCTTGACGGGCGTGCCGGAGCGCAGCACGTCCCAGGAGTAGATCTCGGCCAGCACCGGGTCCACCACCGTGGTCAGCCGCACGGACGACTCGCGGAAGCTGGTCCCCGCGTCGCAGACCCGGGCCGGGCCGCCGGTGCCGCCGGTCCGGGACTCCTTGAGGTCCTTGCGGTACGCCGCCGGCAGGGCGAGGCCCTTGATGCCGCAGAACGCGGAGGGGGTGGTGTCCTGCCACCGCACCGGGGCGGGCAGGTCGCGCGGCAGCCGGTACGTGCCGGAGCAGCCGAAGGAGTCGATGACCCCGTTGGCGGCGTCGATCAGGGCGCCGGTCAGTGCCGACCGGTCGCGCAGGGTGTACTCGGTGGACACCTCGAAGTCGGCCCGGCCCATCCCGATGTCCACCACGGTGGGCCCGGTGAAGTCGTGGCGCCCCGTGCACGCCTGCGGCAGGGCGATCCAGGCGCGCGAGGAGGAGGTCATGCCGGGCAGCCCGTCGCCCAGCCACACCATGCCCGAGGACAGGAACTCGCGTGGCCAGGCCTGCGCGTCGGTGCCCCGCAGCCCGTCCAGCCGGCGCACGTTCACGGTGACCTGGCGGCGGGCCCGCTTCCCCTCGTAGGAGGTGATGCGGCACTGCCCGTACACCCCGCCCTCGCCCATCGGGTCGGTGCGCAGGTCCTGCTCGTCCGTCACCGTCCTGCGGTCCCCGAACAGCGCGTCCATGGACCCGGAGCCCAGCGAGTCCCAGCAGGGCGCGGACCCCGTCAGCGGCAGCGTGTCCGTGCGCCAGGCGACCGTACCGGCGCCCAGCAGCGCCCCGGCGAGCGCGGCGGCGGTGGCGGCCCGGACGGTACGGCTGCGCAGCATCCGGCGAAGGAAGGGGGGCCGGGGCTCCTCGGGCGGTGGCGCGGGCGCCGCGACGGCCGTCTCCCCGGGCCGGGCCCCACCGGTCTCCTCGCTCACGCGTCCTCCCCGCTTCCGCATCCGATGCGCTGCTCGACGGACTCGACGAAACGCTCGAAGACCCGCCGGTCGGAGGGGCGTCCCCGGTCCTGGAGACCGGCCTCCACATGCCCGTAGAACACCGTGGGACGGCCGCCGCACTGGCGGCGCACCAGCCCCTGGGCGGAACCCTCCGGGAGCACCCGGAAGAGGTCAGCCAGCCGGGTGCCGCTCGCCATCACGTACTGCGCGGACGGCTCGTCCGGCATCCGCAGCGTCTCCCAGACCACCGAGCAGGTCTGGAGCCGGTCGGTGACCGCGCCCACCTGCTGCTCGTAGCGCGAGCCGTCGCCGTAGTCGAAGGTCATCCCCGGGATCCGGCACAGCGGTGTCCCGGCCCTCTCGTCGTCCTCCGCGACCGTCACGATCGGGGAACTGCTGCGCAGGGGGTGCGAGGGGGCGCAGCCGGCCTTCTCCATCCCGGTGTTGGCGGCGTCCAGCAGCATCCCGAGGACCTCGGCGCGGGTGCCGATCGTGAACGGCATGGCCACCTTGCCGAGATGGCCGTCGCCGCTGCCCTCGCCGCGGATCGTCACCACGGTCGGCTCGCCGTCGTCGTCGCACGCCCGCGGCAGCACCAGCAGGCCCCGGTCCGCCGCGACCAGGCCGTCGAGCCCGTCCGGCAGCGGGGAGGCCGAACCGTGGAAGTACCGGGCCAGCCAGTCCCGGCGCTCCTTCACCCCGGCGGGCGCGGTCCCGTACTCCAGGGTCACCGCCTCCCGGAAGGACAGCGACCCGTCGGAGTCGTCGTCGGCCATCTCGGAGGCGACGGACACCGTGCACGTGCCCCGCGGACGGGCGGGGGAGGGCGCGGCGGACTCGGTGGCACGCCGCTTCGAGCCGGACTTCTCCAGCGCCTCGTCCCCCAGGAACGACGGGCCGCTGTCCTGCTGCCAGGCGCCCCAGCAGTAACTCGCCCGGAACGGCCCGCTGTCCGTCGCCCACAGCACGGTGCCCGCCGCCAGCACCGCCCCGGCCACCACCCCGGCGATGACGGCGGTGCGTCGCCTGCCGATGCCCATCACATTCCCCCTGGCGAATAGCGAAGATCGCACGAAACGACGATGCTACGACGTGATCGGTTCCCCGGAGCAAAGGGGGGCGTGCGCCAACTCGGCGCGCGGCGGTCCCGGTTGCGATCCCCGTGCGCCCGCCCGTCCGCAGGACCATCCGTCAGAACCCTGACTTTCGCGCCCGCCCCTGTGTCACCATGTCGCCTCCGGGATCGAGCGCCCGTGGTCAGTGTCCGTGCGCGGAGGGTGACCCCTGCGCGCCGCGGACCGGGACCGGGCGACGAGGGGGTCGGGGTTTGGCGAGGGCAACGGGAGCGGTGTGCCCGGTGTGCGCGGCACCGGACACGGGCGGACGGGAGTGCCCCGGCTGCCACTGGCGGATGTGGGACGACGCCCCGGTCCTGGGCGCCCTGACCGACGAGGACCGCGCCGCCGCCCGCACCGCCCTGGACACCGCACGCCACACCTGGGACTTACGCGCCGCGGCACTCGCGGGCGGCGGCGGGGACGGCGCCCGGCGGCTCGCCCCGCTGCTGCGGCCCGGCACACCGCCCCCCGGCGGGCCCGACCCCCTCCCCGGCGGCTCGTTACCGCCGCACGACTCCGCCGGCTGGCAGCAGATCCTCACCGACCTGGTCGGCGGCCGCATCCCCGACGTGGTCTTCGCCGAGTTCACCCCGGACCGCCTCCACGTCGTCCGCGCCGCCGCCGACGCCAGCGGCATACCCCGCCAGAGCGACGCCGGCAGCACCGACTGGGCCGCGCTGCTCCCCCTCCTCGGCGGTGACGCGGACCTGCGCCGCTTCCGGCTCGCCGGCGGCATCGGCACCGGGGAGGTCCTGGACCGGGCGGAGTTCGACGCCGCGGTCGCCCACTGGCTGCGCACCCATCCGGTGCTCTCCCGCAGCCGCACCCTCGTCATCCTCGGCCGCCGCAGCGGCTGGGTCCTGCTCGACCGGGCCGCCGCACTGCTGCGGTCCGCGCACCGCCCCGGCGCCGAACTCGGCCCCGGCCCCGGCGAAACCGCCCAGGACCCCGCGACCGACACCGCCGAAGCGGTCCGCGCGGCCCTGCGCACGGCGCCCCTGGCCGTCGACCACTCCCTGCTCCTGGCCCGCGTGGACCGCCGCACCGGCGAGGTGCACGCCCACACCCAGGTCCTCTTCCCGGCCGGATCCCGGCTGCGGCGCGGCGAGACCGCCACCGCCGAGATCACCGTCTACGGCGGACTCGCCGCCCGCGCCCCGGTGCTGCTGCCCGTGCTCGCCGGCGTACCGGGGGCCGACGGCAGCGGCGCGGTGACCCTGTCCGCGCGCCGCACCGCCCTCGCCGCCTTCGCCCCGGCCCGGCTCGCGTTCGTCCTGCACGGCCCCGGCGAGGTCACCCCGGACGACGGCCCGGCCGCGCGGCTCGGTGGCCGCGACCACACCGACCCGCCCGACCTCCCCGCCCTGCTGGGCAGCCTGCCCCGGCGCGTCATCCACCCGCCCGCCCTGGAGGTCTTCCTCACCGTCGAGATGAGCGGCGCCGACCCCGAGGAGACCGCCGAACGGCTGGCCTTCGCCCGGGACGTCGTCGCGGCCCTGGCCCGCCGCCACGGCCCCGGCCTGCGCGTCGGCGCCGTCGGCCACTACGACCACGCCGTCCACGAGAACCGCTAC
>NZ_JAKRGC010000091.1 GCF_022347745.1 Streptomyces sp. OfavH-34-F | reverse complement strand
TTTGCTGTCCCCCGCCGGGTCCGCCGGGGTGGCGTCCGCCGCACTGCACGGCGCTCAGGTGCGCGAGGGCCCGCTGCCCGGCCTGGCCCGGCAGTTCGCGCGCGTCGAGGCCGAGATCGCCCTCACCTCCGACGCCCGGCAGACCTACCCACGGGTGCGCGGTGACCGCAGCGTGCCCGCCTCGCTGCTCGTGGACGCGGAGGTCACCCGTCTCACGCGGCGCGACGGCACGGCCGTGCGGCTGCGGACACCAGTGCTGATCATCGTCCCGCCAGGCAGCGCGTCGGCGCGGTGGCAGCGGCTGCTCCCCTCCACCCGGCTGCGGATCGAAGGACGGCTGGCGCCCCCGCTGCACCGGGGCGAACGGATCGCGGCCGTGCTGCGGCCCGACGCCGAGACCCCGCCGCAGGTGACCGGCCCGCCCAGCCTTCCGCAGCGCCTGGCGGGACGGCTGCGCGCCGGACTGCGCGAGGCCACGGAGAAACTGCCCCCCGACGCGCGGGCGCTGCTGCCCGGCCTGGTCGTCGGCGACACCGCGCGGGTCACCCCCGAACTGCACGAGGCGTTCCGGGCGACCGACCTTACACACGTTCTCGCCGTATCGGGCTCGAACCTCGGCATCCTGCTCGTCCTGCTCATCGGGCCACCCGGCAGGGCGCTGCGCACCGAGCGCGGCGGACTGGCGCCCCGGCTCGGGATCTCCCTGCGGACGACCGCCCTGCTCGGCGGCGCGCTCACGCTCGCGTTCGTCCTGGTCTGCCGGCCGGAGCCGAGCGTGCTGCGGGCCGCCGCGTGCGGGCTGATCACGCTGCTCGCCCTCGGCACCGGGCGACGCCGGACGCTGATCCCCGCCCTCTGCGCCGCCGTCCTGCTCCTCGTGCTCTACGACCCCTGGCTGGCGCGCAGTTACGGCTTCGTCCTGTCGGTGCTGGCCACCGCAGCCCTGCTGACCCTCGCCCCGCGCTGGGCCGACGCGCTGCGCCGGCGCCGGGTGCCGCCGCGTCTGGCCGAGGCGCTGGCAGCCGCCGCGGCGGCCCAGGCGGTGTGCTCGCCCGTCGTGGTGCTGCTCGCCTCGCGGGTGAGCCTCGTGGCGATCCCGTGCAACCTGCTGGCCGAGTTCGCCGTGGCACCGGCCACGGTCCTCGGGTTCGCCGCGCTGGCCCTGGCCCCCGTGGCGATGCCGGTGGCCGTTCCGCTGGCCTGGGCGGCGGGATGGCCGGCCGGATGGATCGCCTCCGTGGCCAGGACCGGGGCGGCGTTCCCCGGCGCGGAGGCCGACTGGCCCGGTGGCCCGGCCGGGGCGGCGCTGCTGGCCGCCCTCGTCCTCGTCCTGGTGCCGGCCGTCCGCTGGGCCGTCCGCCGCCCCTGGGCCTGCGTGGCCGCCGCGCTGCTCCTGGTGCTCGCCGTGCTCCGGCCCGTGCCGCTGACCCGGGTGCTGACCGGATGGCCGCCGCCCGGCTGGACGTTCGCGATGTGCGACGTCGGACAGGGCGACGCCCTGGTGCTCGCCGCGGGACGGGACTCCGGGGTGGTCGTCGACGCCGGCCCCGATCCCCGGCTCGCCGACCGGTGCCTGCGCGAACTGGGCGTCAGCCGGGTGCCGCTGCTGATCCTCACCCACTTCCACGCCGACCATGTGCGCGGCCTGCCCGGTGTGCTGCGGGGGCGGGCGGTGGGCGCGATCCAGACGACGAACCTGGACGAGCCGCCGGAGCAGGCCGCGTTCGTCCGGCGCACGGCGGCCCGGGCACGCGTCCCCGTGCTGCGGGTCGCTCCCGGTGAGCGCAGGCGGGTCGGCTCGCTCGCCTGGCAGGTGCTGTGGCCTCCGGGCGGGGCCGGGCCCGGGGCGGCGGGCTCGGTGACCGGTCCGGTGCCGCAGGACCCGAACGACGCCAGCGTGACGCTCCTCGTGCGGACCGGCCGCCTCACCCTGCTGCTGCCCGGTGATCTGGAACCGCCCGCCCAACAGGCGTTGTTGCGCAGCCATCCGCAGCTGCCGCGGGTGGATGTGCTCAAGGTCGCCCACCACGGCTCCGCCCACCAGGACGACGCCCTGCTGCGGGCGCTGCGCCCCCGGTTCGCGCTGGTGAGCGTGGGCCGCGACAACCCGTACGGCCATCCGGCGCCCCGGACGGTCCGGGCGCTCACGGGCGAGGGGGCGGTGGTGCTGCGCACCGACAGGGCCGGCGCGATCGCGGTCACCGGCGAGGGCCGCGAACTCCGGGCGGTGGGAAGGCGATGACGGCGTACGCCCGGCCCCGGCCCCCGGCCTCCCCTTGCCCCCGGACCACGGCCTCCCCTCGCCCTCGGCGCCCCTGGTCCACGGCTCCCGGCCCTCCGACCCCGTCGCCGGACCTAGGACCAGTGACGCATGGCGCGGCGGGGCGGCCGCGACGGAGACTGTGGCCATGGACCCGCTGCTGCCCCGGACCGTGGACGCCTACCTCGAACGCATCGGCGCCGACAGGCCCGTACGCCCCGACGCACCGGCGCTGCGGCAACTGCAACTGCGCCACCTCCTCGCCGTGCCGTTCGAGAACCTCTCGATCCATCTCGGCGAGGAGATCGTGCTGGACGAGGCGGCGCTCCTCGACAAGATCGTGGCCCGCCGGCGCGGCGGCTTCTGCTACGAACTCAACGGCGCCTTCGCCGTACTGCTGCGGGCGCTCGGCTTCCGCGTCACCCTGCTCCAGGCCCGTGTCCACGGCGACGGAGGCCGGCTCGGCATCCCGTACGACCACCTGGTGCTGCGGGTGGAGACGGCGGACGGGACCGGGCCGTGGCTCGCCGACGTCGGCTTCGGCGACCATGCCCGCGGCCCCCTCGCGCTCGACGACCGCGGCGACCAGAAGGACCCCGCCGGCACGTTCCGGATCGCGCCCGTCACGGCCGAGGCGGACGCCGCCTTCGGGGACCTCGACGTGCTGTGCGACGACGAGCCCCGGCTGCGCGTCGAACCGCGGCCCAGAAAGCTCGCCGACTTCCGGGCCGGCGCCTGGTACCACCGCACCTCGCCCGACTCCCACTTCACCCGCGCCCCGGTCTGCTCGCGCTGCACGGACGACGGCCGGATCACGCTCACCGGCCGCACCCTCCGCACCACGGTGGGTGGCCGGCGGCACGACACGGCGCTCGGCGACGACGCGGAGGTGCTCGCCGCCTACCGCGAGCACTTCGGGGTGCGCCTGGACCGGCTGCCCAACAATTCGGACCTTCGGTAACACCTGCGTACAAGCCCCCGCGAGCTGCTCCGTTTGCCTCGAACGCCCCCATGGTGTTCGAATGCATCCTCGTCGGCGGGCCGCTGCTCCGACAACGACGTCTGCCCTCCGGCCCGAGCAGAGAGCGTGCCCGGGAGTGTGTGGAAAGAATGTTCGGCCGTTGGTTCGGAAGCAAAGCCACGACGGGTGCCGCTCTCGGCAACGCCCTCGCCGGACTGGTGGTGCCGGACTCGGCGGGTGTCCTCAGCTGCCGGGTGCTCGACCCGGTGAACGAGCCGGTCGCGCAGGCGGAGTTCGTGCTGACGGACCGTGCCGGGCGCAAGGTCGTCGGGGGCGAGACCGACCCGTACGGCAGTGTCCTCGCCACGGTTCCGGCGGGGGAGTACCGGCTGGCCGTCACGGCGGAGGGGTTCACCCCCTTCCACGGCGCGGCCACGGTCACCGAGGGCGGCCACGCGAGCCTCGGCGACGTGACGCTCCAGATCTCCGCGCCGCCGCAGCTGCCCGAGCCCGGCGACTGGGAGATCGAGCCGATGCACTCGCAGATCGGCTTCACCGCCCGGCACATCGGGATGGCCCGCATCCACGGCCGGTTCAACACCTTCGCCGGAGCGGTGCGGATCGCCGACCGCATGGAGGACTCGGCGATGCACGTGATCATCGACGCCGCGTCCATCGACACGAACGTCCAGATGCGCGACGACCACCTGCGCTCCAGCGACTTCCTGGACGTCGGCCGCTACCCGACGCTGGAGTTCTACAGCGACCGCTTCGTCCACCGGGGCGGCTCCCGCTGGGGCGTGAGCGGCGCGCTCACCCTGCACGGCGTGAGCCGTACGGTGACCCTCGACACCCAGTACCTGGGGCTCGGCAACGGGATGGAGGGCGAGCCCAGGGCCGCCTGCCGTGCCACCACCCAGCTGCACCGCGAGGACTTCACCCTCACCTGGCAGACGATGCTGGCCCGCGGCATCGCGGTCGTCGGCCCGAGCATCACCGTCGACATGGACATCCAGATCGTCCCGAAGGGCTGACCCGCCGGGCCCGGACCCGCGCGCACCCGCGCACCCGCGCGACCGGGCACCCGTGCGTCAGGGAGCCTCCAGCCAGCCCTCGTACTCGGCGGCGAAGGCGTCGAGGGCAGCGGGGTCCAGACGGCCGTCCGGGTCCTCCACGACCACCAGCCACTGCGCGTCCTCGGCGTCGTCCTCGCCGGCCAGCGCGTCGCGCACGAGCTGCGGTTCGTCGGTGACGCCGAAGCGGTCCGCCAGCTCCTCCGCCGCCTCCTCGGCGGCATCGCGGTCGGGCAGCACCAGCACGTGTCTCTCATCGCTCACGTGCTCATTCTCGGGTACGGGGCGGGGTGCGGCGGACCCGGCCGCGGCCGGGCTGTCGGTGCCCCGTGGGATGCTGGACGGCGATGGCCACCAGAAGGAATTCCACCGACGACCCGCTCGCCCCGCTCACGCTCGCCGTGGGGCAGGAGGACCTGCTCCTCGACCGTGCCGTGCAGCAGGTCGTGGCGGCGGCCCGCGCCGCCGACGCCGACACGGACGTCCGGGACCTCACCCCCGACCAGCTCCAGCCGGGCACGCTGGCCGAGCTGACCAGCCCGTCGCTGTTCGCCGAGCGCAAGGTCGTGGTCGTGCGCAACGCGCAGGACCTCGGCGCGGACACCGTCAAGGACGTCAAGAAGTACCTGGGCGACCCGGTCGAGGAGATCATCCTCGTCCTGCTGCACGCGGGCGGGGCCAAGGGGAAGGGCCTGCTCGACGCGGCCCGCAAGGCCGGGGCCCGCGAGGTCGCCTGCCCGAAGACCACGAAGCCGGCCGAGCGGCTGTCCTTCGTACGCGGGGAGTTCCGCGCGCTGGGCCGTTCCGCGACGCCCGAGGCGTGCCAGGCGCTGGTCGACGCCATCGGCAGCGATCTGCGGGAGCTGGCCAGCGCGGTGTCCCAGCTCGTCGCGGACATCGAGGGCACGATCGACGAGGCGGTCGTCGGCCGCTATTACACGGGGCGGGCCGAGGCGTCGAGCTTCACGGTCGCCGACCGGGCGGTCGAGGGGCGGGCGGCGGAAGCCCTGGAGGCGCTGCGCTGGTCGCTGTCCACGGGCGTGGCGCCGGTCCTGATCACCAGCGCCCTGGCGCAGGGCGTACGGGCGATCGGCAAGCTGTCGTCGGCGCGCGGCGGGCGCCCCGCGGACCTGGCGCGCGAGCTGGGGATGCCGCCGTGGAAGATCGACCGCGTCCGCCAGCAGATGCGGGGCTGGACCCCGGACGGCGTCGCCGTGGCGCTGCGGGCGGTCGCGGAGGCGGACGCGGGCGTGAAGGGCGGCGGGGACGACCCCGAGTACGCGCTGGAGAAGGCGGTGGTCGCGGTGGCGGGCGCCGCACGGGCCGGACGCGGCCAGCGGTAGCCCGCCCGCACGGCCGCACGGCCGCCCCGCCCTCGTACACGGGAACTGCCGGGAATTTCGAAAACCCGCGAACCCGCCGGGAACCCGAGTACGCCGGAGGCCGCTCGCGTACGCCGAAGGCCCCGCTCACCCTGGGGAAAGGGTGGCGGGGCCTCGGGTCAAGAAGGGGTGCGCCGCACCCGCGTGGCGAACGCAGGTTCGGTGTGCGGCGCGGGGGCCGGTCAGGAGCGGGGTAGAGGGCCCGCTTGATCCGTTCCGGCAGTGCTCAGATCGCTCAGCCCTGGAGGGTGGCAGCCTTGGCGGCCAGCGCCGACTTCTTGTTGGCGGCGGCGTTCTTGTGGATGACACCCTTCGAGACAGCCTTGTCGAGCTGACGGGAGGCGGCGCGAACGGCCACGGTGGCCTTCTCGACGTCACCCGCGGCGACGGCCTCGCGGGCCTTGCGGATCGCGGTCTTGAGCGACGACTTGACGGCCTTGTTGCGCAGGCGCGCCTTCTCGTTCGTCTTGTTCCGCTTGATCTGGGACTTGATGTTCGCCACGAAAGAGCCTTTTCAGGTTCGTTGGATCTTCTAGGTGTGTCCGCACGGCCCGAGAGCCACGGGGCACAGCTGTCCACGGTAGCAGTAGCCCTCGGACCGGCCCAAACCGGTCGCCGCCCCGCAGGCGTGGGACGATGGAAGCTACGTACCGATCCGCCCCGACCCGACATCGACCCGAGACACGGCGTCCGGCGTCTCAAGAATCAGGACCCTGCGTGCCCGCGACTCCTCTCCACGTGCCCGAGCCGAGCCGTACCGACCCGGCGCTGATCCGCAACTTCTGCATCATCGCGCACATCGACCACGGCAAGTCGACCCTTGCCGACCGGATGCTCCAGCTGACCGGGGTGGTCGACCAGCGGCAGATGCGCGCTCAGTACCTCGACCGGATGGACATCGAGCGCGAGCGCGGTATCACCATCAAGTCCCAGGCCGTCCGGCTGCCCTGGGCGCCGACCACCGGTGACGGCCAGGGCAGCACCCACGTCCTCAACATGATCGACACGCCGGGACACGTCGACTTCACCTACGAGGTCTCCCGCTCGCTCGCGGCCTGCGAGGGCACGATCCTGCTGGTGGACGCGGCGCAGGGCATCGAGGCCCAGACCCTGGCCAACCTCTACCTGGCGATGGAGAACGACCTCACCATCGTCCCGGTGCTCAACAAGATCGACCTGCCGGCCGCCCAGCCCGAGAAGTTCTCGGAGGAGCTGGCCACGCTCATCGGCTGCCAGCCGGAGGACGTGCTGAAGGTCTCCGCGAAGACCGGCATGGGCGTGGACGTGCTGCTGGACCGCGTCGTCCAGGACGTGCCGGCGCCCGTCGGCGTGGCCGACGCGCCCGCCCGCGCGATGATCTTCGACTCGGTCTACGACTCGTACCGGGGCGTCGTCACCTACGTCCGTGTCGTGGACGGCTCGCTGAACAAGCGCGAGCGCATCCGCATGATGTCGACCGGCGCCACCCACGAGCTGCTGGAGATCGGTGTCTCCTCGCCGGAGATGACGCCGTCCGACGGGCTCGGCGTGGGCGAGGTCGGCTACATCATCACCGGGGTGAAGGACGTCCGGCAGTCCAAGGTCGGTGACACGATCACTTCCCAGAGCGCCGGGGCCCAGGAGCCGCTGGGCGGCTACAAGGACCCCAAGCCGATGGTGTTCTCCGGCCTCTACCCGCTGGACGGCTCGGACTACCCGGACCTGCGCGAGGCCCTGGACAAGCTGCAGCTCAACGACGCCGCCCTGGTGTACGAGCCGGAGACCTCGGCGGCGCTCGGCTTCGGCTTCCGCGTCGGCTTCCTCGGCCTGCTCCACCTCGACGTGGTCCGCGAGCGGCTGGAGCGCGAGTTCGGCCTCGACCTCATCGCCACCGCGCCCAACGTGGTCTACCGGGTCGAGATGGAGGACGGCACCGAGCACACCGTCACCAACCCGAGTGAATTCCCCGAGGGCAAGATCGACAAGGTGCACGAGCCGGTCGTCCGGGCCACGGTCCTGGCGCCCAGCGAGTTCATCGGCGCGATCATGGAGCTGTGCCAGCAGCGCCGCGGCACCCTCCTCGGCATGGACTACCTCTCCGAGGACCGCGTCGAGATCCGCTACACGCTGCCGCTCGCCGAGATCGTCTTCGACTTCTTCGACCAGCTCAAGTCCAAGACGCGCGGCTACGCCTCCCTCGACTACGAGCCCACCGGCGAGCAGTCCGCCCAGCTCGTCAAGGTGGACATCCTGCTGCACGGCGACAAGGTCGACGCGTTCTCCGCGGTCACCCACAAGGACAAGGCGTACGCCTACGGGGTGCGCCTGGTCGCCAAGCTGCAGAAGCTCATCCCCCGGCAGAACTTCGAGGTGCCGATCCAGGCGGCCATCGGCTCGCGCGTCATCGCCCGCGAGACCGTCCGCGCCATCCGCAAGGACGTCCTCGCCAAGTGCTACGGCGGTGACATCTCCCGTAAGCGGAAGCTGCTGGAGAAGCAGAAGGAGGGCAAGAAGCGGATGAAGATGGTCGGCAACGTGGAGGTGCCGCAGGACGCGTTCATCGCCGTGCTGTCGACCGACGAGTCCGCCGGCGAGAGCAAGGCCAAGAAGTAGCCTCCCGGAGCAGGACCGGCGGCCCCCGTATCGCAGCACGCTGCGGTGCGGGGGCCTCTTCGTTATCAAGCGGGGTCCGATTGCCCCTTACGCCGCGCGCGCGGGCGCTCTACCCTGATCACGACTTCTTGGTTACTCGCCAGTTAAACAAGCGGGATCGCAGCACGCAGGATCACAGCAAGCAGCAGCCGGTCGTGAAGTACCGCCGCAGGCCCGGAGGATGTCGTGAGCGACACACAGACCATGATCGATAACCGTCCGCCCTCCGTGGCGACCCTCTTCATCGACCGGGTGGCGGCCACCCCGGACGGGGAGGCGTACCGCTACCCCGTGCCGGCGGCCGGTGGCGAGGGCCCCGACGAGTGGAAGTCGCTCAGCTGGGCGCAGGCCGCCGAGCGGGTGTACTCCGTGGCCGCCGGGCTGATCTCGCTGGGCGTGCTCCCGGAGGAACGCGTCGCGCTCGCCTCGTCCACGCGCGTCGAGTGGATTCTCGCCGACCTCGGTGTGATGTGCGCCGGAGCCGCGACCACCACCGTCTACCCCTCCACCAACGCGGAGGAGTCCGCGTTCATCCTCTCCGACTCCGAGAGCCGGGTCCTGATCGCCGAGGACGCCGTGCAGCTGGCCAAGGCCCGGGAGCGCCGCGCCGAACTGCCGGCCCTGGCCCATGTCGTGGTCATCGACGCGGAGGGCGCCGGGCCGGCCGACGGCGACCCGGAGGGCTGGGTGCTCACCCTGGCCGAGCTGGAGGCCCGCGGCGCCGAGCACCTGGCGAAGAACCCGGAGGCGATCCGGGAGCGGGTGGACGCCATCACCTCCGAGCAGCTGGCGACCCTCATCTACACCTCGGGCACCACCGGTCGCCCCAAGGGCGTACGGCTGCCGCACGACAACTGGTCCTACATGGCCAAGGCCACCGTCGCCACCGGACTGATCACCGCGGACGACGTCCAGTACCTCTGGCTGCCGCTCGCCCACGTCTTCGGCAAGGTCCTCACCTCCGGGCAGATCGAGGTCGGCCACGTCACCGCCGTGGACGGCCGCGTCGACAAGATCATCGAGAACCTGCCGGTCGTCCAGCCGACCTACATGGCGGCGGTCCCGCGCATCTTCGAGAAGGTCTACAACGGGGTCGCGGCCAAGGCGCGCGCGGGCGGCGGCGCCAAGTACAAGATCTTCCAGTGGGCGGCCGGCGTCGCCCGCGAGTACGCCCGCGTCTCCCAGGACAACTTCCGGCGCACCGGCAAGGCGTCCGTGCCCTTCGCCCTCGGCGCCAAGCACAAGGTCGCCGACGCCCTGGTCTTCGCCAAGATCCGGGAGGCGTTCGGCGGCCGGCTGCGCGCCTGCGTCTCCGGGTCCGCCGCGCTCGCCACCGACATCGGACTGTTCTTCTCCGGCGCCGGCATCCACATCCTGGAGGGCTACGGTCTCACCGAGTCCAGCGCCGCCTCCTTCGTCAACCCCGGCGAGAGCTACCGCACCGGCACGGTCGGCAAACCCCTGCCCGGCACCGAGGTCCGGATCGCCGACGACGGCGAGATCCTGCTGCGCGGCCCCGGCATCATGCAGGGCTACCAGGGCCTGCCGGACAAGACCGCCGAGGTGCTGGAGGCCGACGGCTGGTTCCACACCGGCGACATCGGCGAACTCTCCGTCGACGGCTACCTGCGGATCACCGACCGCAAGAAGGACCTCATCAAGACGTCCGGCGGCAAGTACATCGCGCCCGCCGAGGTCGAGGGCCGGTTCAAGGCCGTGTGCCCGTTCGTCTCGAACATCCTGGTGCACGGCGCGGACCGCAACTTCTGCACCGCGCTGATCGCCCTGGACGAGCCCGCCATCCTCGGCTGGGCCGCCGAGAACGGCATGGCGGGCAAGTCGTACGCGGAGGTGGTGGCCGCCCCCGAGACCGTCGAGCTGATCGACGGCTACGTCAAGCGGCTCAACGACGGCCTCCAGCGCTGGCAGACCATCAAGAAGTTCCGGCTGCTCCCGCGCGACCTCGACATCGAGCACGGCGAGGTGACGCCCAGCCTCAAGCTCAAGCGGCCCGTCGTCGAGCGCGCCTACAAGGACCTGATCGAGGAGATGTACGCGGGTTCCCGCGAGGCGTGACCGCGCCCCGGCAGGCGTGAAGGGTGCCCCTCCGGGCGCCCGCCGGCGCTTCGCGCGCCCCCTTCAAGCCCCCCGCGCACACCGGGCGCGGGGGGCGGGCGCGTTCTTCTCGCAACCTCTTCACCACCCACTTCGGTAACTCGGCGCGTATGTGAAGGGCCGATCTGTCACTCTGTCCGTGTCGTCAGCGGCGCACAACGGAGAAGCAGGCAGAGCGAGAACAGGTCAGGAGCCGCCCTGTGGGGTCCATTCCCTTGCAGCGGGACATCGTGCAGCGTCCCGGAACCACCGCTGCCGCGGGCACACAGCCGGTCGCCCGGACCAGTCTGCCCGGCAACCTCCTCGCGCCCGCCGCGGCCCGGCGGTTCGTCACCGCCGCGCTCGCCGAGTGGACGGCACTCTCGCTGCCCGCCGCCGTCGGGTTCAGCGAGCGGCTGTCCGAGGACGCGGCGGTCGTCGTCAGCGAACTGGTGACCAACGCCGTCGTCCACGCGGGCACCACCGTCGAACTGCTCTTCCGCCTGGAGGAGGCCACCGAGGACGAGGCGTCCGCCCTGATCCTGGAGGTCTCCGACCACCACCCCGCCCGCACCGTCCGGGGCGACCACGGCCACAGCGCCGCCGAGGCCGCGGGCGCCCCCGCCGACTACGGGCGCGGCCTGGAGATCGTCGCCGCCCTCGCCGAGCGCTGGGGCATCACCTACCGCACGGGCGCCAAGACCGTCTGGGCCCGGCTCCCCGTCGACGACTGGAACCCGTTCCCCGCGGGACGGGGCGAGGGCGGTCTCGACCGCGGACTGCGCGCCGAACTGCTCGCCCCCACCCTCCGGCGCACCGCCCGCGACGACGGCGACTGGGCCGGGCGCGGCGCGCTCTCCTTCCTCGCCGAGGCCTCCGACCTGCTGGCGGGCCAGCTCGACGAGGACATCGTGGCCGCCCTCGCCGGACAGTTACTGGTACCCCGGCTCGCCGACTGGTGCGCGATCTGGCTGGAGCCCGAGAGCGGCGGACCCGCGGCCGTCCCCCGCCTCGCCAAGGTCTGGCACGTGGACGAGGAGCAGATCGGGCCGCTGCGCGCGCTGCTGGAGGGCGACCCGCTCCGCCTCCCCGAACGCGTGGGGACCGGCGCCGTCACCATGCCCTGGCCGGGCAGCGCCGAGGACGGCGAACCACCGGACGGGGAGGAGGGCGTCGCCTTCGCCTACCGGATCACCTCCGGCGGACGCACCCTTGGCGCCGTACTCCTGGGGCGCGAGTCCAGCCCGCGCCTCCCCGACGAGCTGACGGCCCTGATAGAGGACTTCGTGCGCCGGGTCGGCCTCGCGGTCGGCGCCGCCCGCGCCTACACCCGGCAGGCCACCATCAGCCGCATCCTCCAGCGCGGACTGCTGCCCAGCAAGGTCGCCGACATACCGGGGGTCGCCAGCTCCCTGGTCTACGAACCGAGCGACGACGGCGTCGTCGGAGGTGACTTCTACGACATCTTCCCGTGCCCCGGCGACCGCTGGTGCTTCGTGCTCGGCGACGTCCAGGGCAGCGGCCCCGAGGCCGCCGTCGTCACCGGCCTCGCCCGCCCCTGGCTCCGGCTGCTGGCCCGCGAGGGCTTCCAGGCTGGCGAGGTCCTCGTCCGCCTCAACCGGCTGCTCCTGGACGACGCCATGGAGGCCGCCGAGGCCGCCGCGCTCATGGTCGCCGCCGCCGGAGGCCAGCACTCCGAGGACAACGGCGGCCAGTCCCGCTTCCTGTCCCTGCTGTACGGGGAGCTGGTGCCGCTGCCCGGCGGCGGTGCCCGCTGCACCCTGGCCAGCGCCGGACACCCGCTGCCGCTGCTGCTGCGCCCGGACGGCACCGTGCGCCCCGCCGCCGAACCGCAGCTGCTGCTCGGCCTCATGGACGACGCCGTGTACGAGACCCAGAGCTTCGACCTGGAGCCCGGCGACAGCCTGCTGTGCGTCACCGACGGGGTCACGGAGCGCCGCTCGGGCGAGCTGATGTTCGACGACGGCGACGGCCTGGCGCGAGCGCTGTCCGGCTGCGCGGGGCTGAGCGCCGAGGGGATCGCGGAGTGCATCAAGCGCGCCGTGCACGACTTCGCCGAGCGCCCGCCGGACGACGACCTGGCCCTGCTGGTCCTCCAGGCCGAGTGACGGCGGCCGGGGCGGCCGGGGCGCGCGGCGGCGGCCGGACCGCGGGCGTGGCGCACGGTTGCCGGGCGGCGCGCGACAATGGGCGGTATGCCTTCCGTACTGCCCGATGGTGAACCCGTGCCCGACGACGGGGCGCTGCCCCGCCACGCCCTGGAAGGCGCAGCCGGCCGCCCGCTCGGCTTCTACCTGCACGTGCCGTACTGCGCGAGCCGCTGCGGCTACTGCGACTTCAACACCTACACCGCCACCGAGCTGCGCGGCTCCGGCGGCGCGCTGGCCTCCCGCGACAACTACGCCGCCCACCTCGTCGGCGAGGTCCGCCAGGCCCGCAAGGTCCTCGGCGACGACCCCCGCCCCGTCCGCACGGTCTTCGTCGGCGGCGGCACACCGACCCTGCTGGCCGCCGCCGACCTGGTCCGGATGCTGGCGGCGGTGCGCGAGGAGTTCGGGCTCGCGGAGGACGCCGAGATCACCACCGAGGCCAACCCGGAGTCGGTCGGCCCCGCCTACCTGGCCGAACTGCGCGAGGGCGGCTTCAACCGCGTCTCCTTCGGCATGCAGAGCGCCCGCCGGCACGTCCTGCAGATCCTCGACCGCACCCACACCCCCGGCCGGCCCGAGGCGTGCGTCGCCGAGGCGAGGGCCGCCGGATTCGAGCACATCAACCTCGACCTGATCTACGGCACCCCCGGCGAGTCCGACGACGACTGGCGCGCCTCCCTGGACGCGGCGATCGGCGCGGAGCCCGACCACATCTCCGCGTACGCCCTGATCGTCGAGGAGGGCACCGGCCTCGCCCGCCGGATCAAGCGCGGCGAGGTCCCGATGACCGACGACGACGTGCACGCCGACCGCTACCTCATCGCGGACGAGGCGATGACCGCCGCCGGCTACTCCTGGTACGAGGTGTCCAACTGGGCCCGCACCCCCGAGGGCCGCTGCCTGCACAACGAGCTGTACTGGCGCGGGGCCGACTGGTGGGGCGCCGGACCCGGAGCGCACAGCCACGTCGGCGGGGTGCGCTGGTGGAACGTGAAGCATCCGGGGGCGTACGCACAGGCGCTCGCCGAGGGCCGGTCGCCGGGCGCCGGGCGCGAGATCCTGTCCGGCGAGGACCGCCGCGTCGAGCGCATCCTGCTGGAGCTGCGGCTCGTCGAGGGCTGCCCGCTCTCGCTGCTCGCCCCCGCCGGACTCGCGGCCGCCCGCCGCGCCGTGGCGGACGGCCTGCTGGAACCGGCGCCGTTCGACGAAGGCCGGGCGGTCCTCACCCTGCGCGGCCGGCTGCTGGCCGACGCCGTGGTCCGCGACCTGGTCGACTAGGGCCTGCCACCAGAGGGCTGCCCACCGGGCCGTCCACCGGGCTGCCCACCGGGCCGTCCACCGGGCGTCACTCCGGAGCGGTGACGAAGTCGATCAGCTGCTCGACCCGGCCCAGGAGTTCGGGCTGGAGGTCGCGGTAGGTGCGCACCGAGGCGAGGATGCGCTGCCAGGCCGCCCCGGTGTTCTCCGGCCAGCCCAGCGCCCGGCACACGCCCGTCTTCCAGTCCTGCCCGCGCGGCACCACCGGCCAGGCCGGGATGCCCACCGACGCCGGCTTCACGGCCTCCCACACGTCGATGTAGGGGTGGCCGACGACCAGTACGTCGTCGCCGGAGACCCGCCCCGCGATCCGGGACTCCTTGGAACCGGGCACCAGATGGTCGACCAGCACCCCCAGCCGGGCGTCCGGCGCGGGTGCGAACTCCCGCACGATCGCCGGCAGGTCGTCGATGCCCTCCAGGTACTCGACGACCACGCCCTCGATGCGCAGGTCGTCGCCCCAGACCCGCTCGACCAGCTCCGCGTCGTGCCGCCCCTCCACGTAGATCCGGCCCGCCCGCGCCACCCGCGCCCGCGCGCCGGGCACCGCGACCGAACCGGAGGCCGTGCGCGCGGGCCGCACCGGGCCGCCCGCCGAGGGGCGCACCAGGGTGACGACCCGGCCCTCCAGCAGGAAGCCGCGCGGCGCCATCGGGAAGACCCGGTGCTTGCCGAACCGGTCCTCCAGGGTCACGGTGGGCCCCTCGGCGGTCTTCTCGCACCGGATCACCGCACCGCAGAAGCCGGTGACGGCCTCCTCCACGACCAGATCGGGCTCGGCGGGCACCTCCGGGGCGGGGGCGGACTTCTTCCACGGCGGGGTCAGATCGGGCTGGTAGCTGCGCATCGCACGACGATAAGCGGGGAAGGCCCACGACACGCCGAGCCGGACCGCCACCCGCCCACGCCCGCGCCGCCCACGCCCGCGCCGGAAGCCCCACGCCCGTGCCGGAAGCCCTACGCCCCCTCGAACCGTGCCGCCAGCGCCTCCCGCTGGGCCCGGACGAACGCCGCGTCCACCACCGCCCCGTGCCCCGGGACGTACAGCGCGTCCTCGCCGCCCAGCTCCAGCAGCCGGTCCAGCGCCGCCGGCCAGCGCGCGGGACGGGCGTCCGGGCCGGCCTGGGGTGCGCCGGACTCCTCGACCAGGTCCCCGCAGAACACCAGCGCCGGGGAGCCCGGCACCAGCACCGCCAGGTCGTGGCCGCTGTGTGCGGCGCCCAGCTCCACCAGCAGCACCTCACGGCCGCCCAGGTCCAGCGTCCGCTCCCCGCGCACCTCCTCGTGCGGGGCGACCAGCAGGCCGGCGGAGACCGCCGCGTCCGCCTCGGGCAGCCCGTGCGCCACCGCGTCCGCGTACAGCGCGTCCGCCTCCCGGCGCAGCAGGTCCGCCGTGCCCGCGGCCCCGTACACCCGCGCCCCGGCGAACGCGGCCGTGCCCAGCACGTGGTCGAAGTGGGGGTGGCTGAGTGCGATGTGCGTCACCCTCCGGCCGAGGAGCGCCTGCGCCTGGACGCGCAGTTCCACACCCTCGCGCAGGGACGAGCCGGTGTCGCAGAGCAGTACCCCGTCCGTGCCCGCCACCAGCAGGGCCGTCGCGTCCCAGACGGGGAGGCGCCGGCGGCCGGTCGCGCGGCCCAGCCGCTCCCATCCGAAGTCTTCCCAAGAGGCGTCCATGCGGCGACGCTATCGGCAGGCACCTGCGCGATCTCGCGGTGGCGTGGCCGGTCGCCCTTGCTAGGGGCCCACCCCGGCGCCGTACACTGGCCGGGGATCGCTGGCACTCGTACGCACAGAGTGCCAGGAAGGGTCTTGGGGAACGGCCCGGGAACCACTGAGGCAGACAGCTGGAGGTGTACGCGCGATGCTCAGCGAACGCAGACTCGAAGTGCTGCGCGCCATCGTCCAGGACTACGTCGGGACCGAGGAGCCGGTCGGCTCCAAGGCGCTCACGGAGCGGCACAAGCTGGGCGTCTCCCCGGCCACCGTCCGCAACGACATGGCGGTGCTGGAGGAGGAGGGCTTCATCGCCCAGCCCCACACCAGCGCGGGGCGCATCCCGACGGACAAGGGCTACCGGCTCTTCGTCGACAAGCTCGCGGGCGTCAAGCCCCTCTCGTCGCCGGAGCGCCGTGCCATCCAGAACTTCCTCGACGGTGCGGTGGACCTCGACGACGTCGTGGGCCGGACCGTGCGGCTGCTCGCGCAGCTGACGCGGCAGGTCGCCGTCGTGCAGTACCCCTCGCTGACCCGCTCGACGGTGCGGCACGTGGAACTGCTCTCGCTGGCCCCGGCGCGGCTGATGCTCGTGCTGATCACGGACACTGGCCGGGTCGAGCAGCGGATGGTGGACTGCCCGGCGCCGTTCGGCGAGACCTCGCTGGCGGACCTGCGGGCCCGGCTCAACAGCCGGGTGGTGGGGCGCCGGTTCGCGGACGTCCCGCAGCTGGTGCAGGACCTCCCGGAATCCTTCGAGAGCGAGGACCGGGGAACCGTGTCCACCGTTCTCTCGATCCTGCTCGAAACCCTCGTCGAGGAGACGGAGGAGCGGCTGATGATCGGCGGCACCTCCAACCTCACCCGTTTCGGACACGACTTCCCGGTGATGATCCGGCCGGTGCTGGAGGCACTGGAGGAGCAGGTCGTGCTGCTGAAGCTGCTCGGCGAGGCCAAGGACTCGGGCATGACCGTACGCATCGGGCACGAGAACGCCCACGAAGGGCTCAACTCCACGTCCGTCGTCGCGGTCGGCTACGGTTCGGGCGACGAGGCAGTCGCCAAACTCGGCGTGGTCGGACCGACCCGCATGGACTACCCCGGAACGATGGGAGCGGTACGCGCAGTGGCACGTTACGTCGGACAGATCCTGGCGGAGTCGTAAGTGGCCACGGACTACTACGCCGTACTCGGCGTGCGCCGCGACGCCTCCCAGGACGAGATCAAGAAGGCATTCCGGAGGCTCGCCCGCGAGCTGCACCCGGACGTCAACCCCGATCCGAAGACCCAGGAGCGGTTCAAGGAGATCAACGCCGCCTACGAGGTGCTGTCGGACGCCCAGAAGAAGCAGGTCTACGACCTCGGCGGCGACCCGCTCTCGCAGGCCGGCGGCGGGGGCGCGGGCGGCTTCGGCCAGGGCGGCTTCGGCAACTTCTCCGACATCATGGACGCGTTCTTCGGCACCGCCTCGCAGCGCGGCCCCCGTTCGCGCACCCGGCGCGGCCAGGACGCCATGATCCGGCTGGAGATCGACCTCTCCGAGGCGACCTTCGGCACCACCAAGGACATCCAGGTCGATACGGCCGTCGTCTGCACCACGTGCAGCGGCGAGGGCGCGGCCCCCGGCACCTCCGCGCAGACCTGCGACATGTGCCGCGGCCGCGGTGAGGTCTCCCAGGTCACCCGGTCGTTCCTCGGCCAGGTCATGACCTCGCGCCCCTGCCCGCAGTGCCAGGGCTTCGGTACGGTCGTGCCGACGCCCTGCCCGGAGTGCGCCGGTGACGGCCGCATCCGCTCGCGGCGCACGCTCACCGTGAAGATCCCCGCCGGTGTCGACAACGGCACCCGCATCCAGCTCGCGGGCGAGGGCGAGGTCGGCCCCGGCGGCGGCCCCGCCGGCGACCTCTACGTGGAGATCCACGAGCTGCCGCACGCGGTGTTCCAGCGCCGCGGCGACGACCTGCACTGCACGGTCACCATCCCCATGACGGCGGCGGCCCTCGGCACCAAGGTGCCGCTGGAGACGCTGGACGGCCTGGAGGAGGTGGACATCCGGCCCGGCACCCAGTCCGGCCAGTCCGTCCCGCTGCACGGGCGCGGCGTGACGCACCTGCGCGGCGGCGGTCGCGGCGACCTCATCGTGCACGTCGAGGTCACCACCCCGGTCAAGCTGGACCCCGAGCAGGAGCGCCTGCTGCGCGAACTGGCCAAGCTGCGCGGCGAGGAGCGGCCCACCGGCCAGTTCCAGCCCGGCCAGCAGGGCCTGTTCTCCCGCCTGAAGGACGCCTTCAACGGCCGCTGACGGCACGCGTCCACGCGGTACGGGCCCCGAGCCGGGCCCGTACCGCGTCCGCCACCGCGCCCCCGTGGGGCGGACGGCACGGGACATGGGCGGACATGACACGATGCGGTCATGTCCTCCGCGCTGACCGACCTGTGCCGGTACCCGATCGTGCAGGCCCCCATGGCCGGCGGCCCGTCCGGCCCGCAGCTCGCCGCCGCCGTCTCCGAGGCCGGCGGACTCGGCTTCCTGGCCGGCGGGTACAAGACGGCGGACGCCGTACGCGACGAGGTCGCCCGGACGCGGGAACTGACCGGGCAGCCCTTCGGCGTCAACCTCTTCATGCCGCAGCACCACCCCGTCGACCCCGCCGTCCTGGACGGGTACGCCCGGCAGCTCGCGGGCGAGACCGCCTGCTACGAGACCGCCCTCGGCGACCCGGACGTCTCCGGCGACGACGGGTACGAGGACAAGCTCGCCGTCCTCCTCGACACCCCGGTCCCGGTCGTCTCCTTCACCTTCGGCTGCCCCTCGCGCGACACCCTCGACGCGTTCGCCGCCGCCGGCACGTACACGGTCGTCACGGTCACCTCGCCCGAGGAGGCCCAGGCCGCCGAGTGGGCCGGGGCCGACGCCGTCTGCGCCCAGGGCACCGAGGCGGGCGGCCACCGCTCCACCTTCCACGACGACCCGGCCGACGACGGCGGCACCGGGCTGCTGAGCCTGGTCGCCCAGGTCCGCGAGACCGTGCAGATACCGGTCGTCGCCGCGGGCGGCATCATGCGCGGCTCCCAGATCGCCGCGGTGCTCGCCGCGGGCGCCGGCGCCGCCCAGCTCGGCACCGCCTTCCTGGCCTGCCCCGAGTCCGGCGCCCACCCCCTGCACAAGCAGGCCCTGACCAATCCGCTGTTCGTCCGCACCACCCTCACCAGGGCGTTCTCCGGGCGCCCGGCGCGCGGCCTGATCAACCGCTTCGTGCGCGAACACGGCCCGCACGCCCCCGCCGCCTACCCCCAGCTCCACCACATGACCTCCGTGCTGCGCCGGGCGGCGGCGCGCGCCGGGGACGCCGAGGGCATGGCCCTGTGGGCCGGACAGGGCCACCGGATGGCCCGCGAGCTGCCCGCCGGCCGGCTGGTCCGGCTGCTCGCCGACGAACTGGACGCCGCACGCACGGCCGTGAGCACGAGGAGTACCCAGTGACGGCACCCGTCTTCGTCGCCGAAGAACTGCCCGACGCCCCCGAGTTCGTCCTCGACGGCCCCGAAGGACGCCACGCCGTCTCGGTGAAGCGGCTGCGCCCCGGCGAGGAGGTCGTCCTGACGGACGGCAGGGGCCGCTGGGTGCGGGGCGTCGTCCGCGCCGCCGAGGGCAAGGACCGACTGGTCGTCGGCGCCCTGGACCCGGTCCGCGAGGAACCGGCCCCGGCCGTGCGCGTCACCGTCGTCCAGGCCCTGCCCAAGGGCGACCGGGGCGAGGTCGCCGTGGAGACGATGACCGAGACCGGCGTGGACGCGATCGTGCCCTGGCAGGCGGGGCGCTGCATCACCCAGTGGAAGGGCGACCGCGGCCTCAAGTCCCTGGCGAAGTGGCGCGCCACCGCCCGCGAGGCCGGCAAGCAGTCCCGCCGGGTGCTGTTCCCGCAGGTGGCGGAGGCGGCCACCACCAAGCAGGTCGCGGCGCTGCTGGCCGGAGCCGACTTCGCGGCCGTGCTGCACGAGGACCGGGACCACGACAGCGAACCGCTGGCCACCGTCGCGCTGCCCGAAGCGGGCGAGATCGTGCTGGTGGTCGGCCCCGAGGGCGGGGTCTCCCCGGAGGAACTGGCCGTGTTCACCGGGGCCGGGGCCCGCGTCTGCCGGCTCGGCCCCACCGTCCTGCGCACCTCCACGGCCGGCACCGCCGCGACCGCCCTGCTGCTCGGGCGCACGGGCCGCTGGTCGTAACCGGCCCCCGAAGGGGTGGTTGTGCCCGGAAGCGGTCTACCGCACCGTCCGCCGGGGTGGGAAGCTCCCCGTATGGGGACATCAAGGGCATGGGGCCGTCCGGCGGCCCGACGCTTTCCGGCCGTACTCTGCCTCGCCGCCGCGGCCGTCACCGGACTCGCCGCCTGTGAACCGGGCGACGGCATCGGCGCGTTGAACACCGCGTCGGTGGCCCTGACCACCGACCGCACCGCCACCCGCGCACTGGAGCACGAAGGCGTCCGGGTGCGCTGGCTGACCTGCACGGCCGCGCTCGACGGGAACGGCACCGAAGCGGCCGGCACCCGCTCCGGATCACCCGCCGCCGTCCGCCGCACCGCGCACGTCGACTGCGACGGCCGGACGCGCGAAGGCCGGACCATCACGCTCGCCGGCCAGGTCACACAGGCGGTCGAAGGGCGGTGCGTACGCGGCGACATGACCGCGAAGGCCGCCGGACGCACCGTCTTCCGCGCCACCCTCCTCGGCAACTGCGCGGCGCCCGCGACCAGTCGGCCGCCCGCCGGAGCACCGGGCCAGGGCGCCCGCCCGACCGTGACCGTGACGGTGACGGTCACCGCCCAGCCCGGCAAGTAGCCGTGCGCCCCACGGCGTTCGGCGGCACGGGCGCGCGGATATCCCGGGGGCATACCCGCGCGGGCGGCGGCGGACGTCCCGGTGGCGCACGACGGACTCCGGCCAACCCCGTGCCACCAGGCACGCCCGCGGCCTAGGGTGACCGTGTGACACAGCCTTCCTACCTCCGGTACCCCCATGTCCAGGGTGATCAGATCGCCTTCACCGCCGAGGACGACGTCTGGCTCGCGCCGCTCGACGGCGGCCGGGCATGGCGGGTCAGCGCAGACAACCGTCCCGTCACCCAGCCGCGCATATCTCCCGACGGCACCCTCGTCGCCTGGACCTCCACCCGCGACGGGGCACCCGAGGTGCACCTCGCCCCCGCGGACGGCGGCCCCTCCCGGCGGCTCACCCACTGGGGCGACGCCCGCACCACCGTGCGCGGCTGGACCCCCGAGGGGGACGTACTGGTCACCAGCACCCAGGGGCAAGTCTCGCTGCGCCGCACCTGGGCACGGGCCGTCCCGGTCGACGGCGGCCCCGCCCGGACCCTCCCGTACGGGCCCGTGGGCTCCCTCGCGTACGGGCCCGGCGGGCGCGTCCTGCTGTTGTCGGCCACCATGGGCCGCGAGGCCGCCACCTGGAAGCGCTACCGGGGCGGCACGGCCGGCAAGCTCTGGATCGCCACCGGGGACGACCCGCTGGACTTCGTCCGCGTCCACGCCGGCCTCGACGGCAACATCGAGTGCCCGATGTGGGTGGGGGAGCGCATCGCGTTCCTCTCCGACCACGAGGGCGTCGGCGCCCTCTACTCCTCCCTGCCGGACGGCACCGGGCTGCGCCGGCACACCCCCGTCGACGGCTTCTACGCCCGGCACGCCACCACGGACGGCACCCGGGTCGCCTACGCGAGCGCCGGCGAACTGTGGCTGCTGGACGGCCTGGAGAGCGAGCCCCGCCGGGTCGAGGTCCGGCTCGGCGGCCAGCGCGCCGACCTCCAGCCCTACCCGCTGCACGCCGACGCCCACCTGACGAGCGCCTCGCCCGACCGCACCGGCCGGGGCAGCGCCGTCTGCACGCGGGGCGCGGTCCACTGGGTCACCCACCGCGAGGGGCCCGCCCGCGCG
>NZ_JAKRGC010000090.1 GCF_022347745.1 Streptomyces sp. OfavH-34-F | reverse complement strand
AGCGGCCGTTACGAGCCGTGAGGTTCGCGACGTCGGTCAGCAGCGACTTGCGGCTGACCTGCGTTCCGGCGGTCGTGCTGCCGGGCGGGGGCTGAATTGCGCGGGCGATGACGGCCGTGTGCAGGTCCCAGTGGCGGTTTGCCGACCGGTTCCCCTGTGGCAGGGCCTCGGCCGAGCTGTTGACACCTGCGTCGCCGCACACCGCGAGTGCCTGCGCAATCCGTCGCCTACTGGCACGCTGGCAGGCGCGACGAGTCCCGGCCCCGGTATGCCGAAGAACGACTCGGCGCCCCTCGGCCGGCGGGCCGAACGGAAGAAGGCAGCGCACGCCCTGGTCCACGAGCTCCTCGCCCAAGGCCACTCCCGCCGGGCGATTGCCCGGCACCTGGGCTGGGGTCTCCACACCGTGCTCCGGTAAACGAACGCCACACGCTGGCAGGACACCATCCGCGAGAACCGGCCCCGGCCCAGCAGACTGGACCCTTACAAGCCCTACCCGGAGCGGCGATTCGCCGAAGGATGCACCAGCGTCACGCGACTGCACGGTGAACTCATTGCCGCCAACGCGCCCGTCACTTACCAGATGGTCCGCGCCCACATTGCGAGCCTCCGCGGGGCTCCGGCCGGCGCGGCCCCGCGGCCGCCGTCTGTGCGGCAGGTGACCGGCTGGCTCACCCGGCACCCCACGGCTCTGACCGAGGAAGACCGGGCCGGCCTGAAGGAGGTCCTGGCCCGCTGCCCCGAACTGGAGAAGGCTGCCGGACTCGTCCGCGACTTCGGCGAGATACTCACCGACCGCCTCGGCTCCACACTCCCCGCCTGGATCAACGCAGTCGATGCCAGCCAACTGCCCGGCCTCACCGGCTTCGCACTCCACCTGCTCCGAGACCTCGACGCCGTGACCGCCGGGCTCACTCTCGACTGGAGCTCCGGCAGCATCGAGGGCGCCGTCAACCGCATCAAGAAGATCAAGCGGCAGCTCTACGGCCGCGCTGGATTCGAACTACTCCGCAAGATGATCCTGCTCCAGTAGGACTCCAAGCCCTCCGATCCTTCGCCAAGGACCGAAATGACAGCGCCCTGGGAGGCCCGCTGGGGCGTGTCGGCACCGACAGACATAATGCCGCTGTGGACCTGAGACCGGAGTTGTTGCCCCCGCCCGTGAGTCGGCAGCAACTGAACGAGCTGTGCACTGAGGTTGAGCGGATCGCTGAGCTGCTAACCGTCCACCCAGAGGTGGCGGGCGGGGAGATCGAGGCGTTCAACGCGATGACCGGTCAGGACTACGTGGCTCTCGACTTTGCCGAATACGACGGCAGCAGGAGCCTGGAGGAGTTCGCGAGGGAGGCGGCCCGGCCGGCACGCCCCGTGATCGCGGACATCACCCGGGACGAGCTCGTTGAGATCGTCCGCAGACTCCTGACTGGCTCAGAGGAGAGCGACTATTATCTGCGTCTGCTGGAAGCAAACGTGTCGCATCCCCGGGTGAGTGACCTGGTCTTCCATCCCTCGGACATCCTTCAGGACCCGTCTCCCGAACAGATCGTCGATGAGGCTCTGAAGTACCGGCCGATCGCACTCTGAGTAAATCGAACTCGAACGTCACCCTCCGCGACCGCTCCCCAAGATCTGTGCCAGAGCCCCATTCCGTGGACAAAGCCATATGAGTCACTCGTCCCCGAAACGGCTACCGCGTGACCGGCCTCAAACTGGCGTGGCTGAACCAAACGGCCTCACGGCGAAACCCGACAGGCAGTCAGGGCGGCGAGGCCCCGACGGCGCCCCTGCTCGCGGTGCGGAGGGTCTGGCAGGCGCCGTGGGCGAGGAAGGAGGCTGAGCAGCCCAGCCCCCGCGAGGGGACGGGCTGCGTCTACGCGTCCGCCGGGACAGCGAGTTCGCGTTCCGCCTCCGAGCGGCGCGGATGGTTCTGCCGGGTGAGCCCGCGATGGGCGGCCTCCAGGGCCGTACGCGCTTCCGTCTTACGACCGAGGCGGCGCAGGGCGACGGCCAGGTCCAGCCGGGCCGGCTCGCTCCACGCGGTCATGTCGGCGGACTCGAACCCTTCGAGGGCTTGGCGGAGCAGCTGCTCGGCCCGTTCCCAGCGGTTCAGGGCGCTGTGGTCGAGGCCCAGGTGGTAAAGAGCGTGCACCCGGAACAGTCCGAGGACGTCCTCGGACTGGCCGGGAATCCCGGTCCGGCACAGCCGCGCGCTCTCCTCGTGGATGGCCAGGGCCTCCTCGGGCTGTCCCATGGTCCGCAGATGGGCGCCCATCGCGTTGAGCGTCGTCAGCTCCGCGAGCCGGCTCTGCGGCGCAGTGCTCTCCCGGTGGCAGGCCGCCGCGTCCTTCAGCCAGGCCACCGCCTCCCCGGCCCGCCCGAGGCGGTGCAGCGCGCCGGCCCCGTAGCCGTACGCCCAGCCGGCCTGGAGGAGGTCCCCGCTCCGGCGGGCGGCGGTCAGCGCCTCGCGGGCGGCGGCGAGACCGGCCGGGTAGTCGTGGACGCACAAGTTGCAGGACCAGGCGAGATAGTTGAGGTGCAGGGCCTCGTCGCGGGCGCTGCCGAGTGCCTGTGCGGCCGCTACCGAGCAGCGGAAGACGTCCGCCCACTGCTCCCAGTGCTGGGTGCGGTCGGAGAACCAGTGCATGGCCTCCACCGTGTCCAGCACCTCCTGATGGTCCCCGTTCCCGAGGGCCTGCCGCAGAGCCCCGGTCCACTGCGCCCGCTCCGACTCCAGCCAGCCGCGTGCCTCCCCGGCGTCACGCGGCGCAGTGGCGGGGCAGGGGTCACCGGTGGGAGGACGCTCGGCGTCGAAGTGCAGCGCCGCCGATCGGGCCCGCGCCAGTGTCCAGCGCACCGCGCGCTTTCGTACGCCCGCCAGTTCGGTGGGATCGTCCTCGGTCAGCCGCTCGGCGGCGAACAATCGCAGCAGATCGTGGAAGCGGTAGCGCTCGGCGGCCGGATCGGGCTGGAGCAACCCCCCGTCAGCCAGCTCCTCGGCCGTCCGCCGGGCCTGCCGCAGCGTGCACCCGGCCAGCAGGGCGGCGGTCTGCGGCGAGAAGTCCACCCCGTCGGCGAGCGTCGCCCGCCGCAGCAACCGGCGTGCTGTGGGAGCGAGTTGCTGGTACGAAAGTGCGAACGTCGCCCGGACCTCCAGGTCCCCGGCCCGCAGCGCGTCCAGGCGGCTCTCCTCGTCGGAGAGCTGGGAGACCAGCCGTGCGAGCCGTTCGCCCGGACGGGCGGCCAGCCGCTGCGCGGCGATCCGCACGGCGAGCGGCAACTGCCCGCACAGATCGCTCAGATCACGGGCCGCCTGCGGCTCCGCCGCGACCCGTGCGGCACCGATCGTCCGGCTCAGCAACGCCACCGACTCCTCGCGCCGCAGCACGTCGAGCGCGATCCGCCGCACCCCCACGAGCCCGGCCAGCGCGGAGCGACTGGTCACCAGCGTCAGCGCCCGCCCCGACGCCGGAAGCAACGGCCTGACCTGGGCCTCGTTTGCCGCGTTGTCCAGGACGAGCAGCATCCGCCGCTCCGCGACGGTGGCCTGGAAGAGCGTCGCGCGGCTTTCCCGCCCGTGCGGCACGGCGGACTCCCCGACGCCCAGTGCGCACAGCACCCGTCGCATCACCTCGTAGGGTTCTGCCGGATCCGGCTGTGTGCCCCGCAGATCGACGGCGAACCGCCCGTCCGGAAACCCTTCCGCCAGACCGTGCGCCGCCCGCACGGCGAACGCGGTCTTGCCCAGCCCCGGCTGCCCCGTCACCAGCACCACCGCCGGACCTGCCGCACCGGCGTCGTCCGCCACAGCCCGCAAGCACGCCAGCGCCTCCTCGCGCGCGGTGAAGTCCGGCAGGTCCGGCGGCAGCCGGAGCTCCGCAGACGCTGGGGGCGCTGCGGAGGCCGTGTGCGCTGTGGGTGCCGGGCGCGGCCGGGGCCGCCCGAGGGCCGCCGCCCGTTCCAGCGCCTCCGCGTCGGCGGCGTCGAGCGCCAGCGCCTCCACCAGCGCGGCGACCGTGTGACGCTGCGGGCCCCGGGTGCGTCCGCGCTCCAGATCCGCCAGCGCCCGCACGCTCACTCCCGCCCGCAGAGCCAGCGCCTCCTGGCTGAGGCCGGTGCGCGCCCGCAGAGTGCGCAGCAGCGGCCCGATGTCCGGGGTGTCCCCGGTGGGGTGGTTCATGCGGTGCTCTCCGGGGTGGGGCGTGTAGGGCGCGGCGTGCGGGCGGTCCGGCAGAAGAAGGGGCGGGTGTATTTTCGCCGGTAAGACTTCCTCGTCCCGGAGATGGTTCCAGTGGTGGAGTTCCTTGGGGCTCGCGCCCGCCGCACCGCGCCTGTAGCGGTCCCCGCCCCGTCCTCGTCCTCGTATACCTGCCTGGAGCTGGTCATGTCTGGAAAGCTCGCCCGTACGGTCCTGGTCGCCGCGCTCGCGCTGACGCCCGTCCTCGGAGCGACGTCCCCCGCGTCCGCCTACACGCTGCCCGACATCGGGCTCCCGCCCGCGGGCGACGACGGCCGGAGCCAGTCGCACAAGGACTGCGATGCGGCGTCGATCGTCGCGCCGGGACACGGAGGCGTCGGCGCCGGGCTGACCTCCTGCATTCTCGCCTCCCAGGAGGACCAGGCAAATACGAAGCGGACGCGCGGCCAGTTCGTCCAGGAGCTGCTCACGCTGATCGACACCGAGGTCGGCAACTGGTACAACGTCATGATTTTCGACATCAAGGGCAAGAACGTCCTGGGCAACGACTGGTTCGTGCACGACTACCAGGAGAACTTCAAGGACGTCGCCTTCACGATGGACGTCGACTGGGACGACCCGACGTCCCGCGAGGACCAGACCTTCCGCATCTGGGTGTTCTCCGGCGGCGGCACGTTCGTTAACCCGGGAGACGGCGGCTGGATCAACTGGGGCTTCTCCGGGAACTTCACCCGCAGGACCGAGGGCGGCAAGGGGTACGTGGACTTCTCCCCGACGTACGTTCCCGGCTCCCCGAGCGGTGCCGTCCCGATCACGAACAAGAGCCCGATGACCCCCGTGGGCCCGGACATTCCCCGGATTTACCCCGAGGGCGAGGAGACCCCCCAGCACCCCATCACCTACACCGCGACGGCGACCACGGCCCCGCCCACGATCGTCCCCGTCTACATCCACACCCAGCAGAGCCTCGCGGCCGTGCCGAACGCGGCGAAGTCCGGCGCGAAGATCGTGGCCGGGAAGTACGGCACTCCGGGCGCGCTCTGGACCGTGACGCCGCTGTCAAACGGCCGCTACCGGATCGACGACGGCATCAGCCTCTCCCTGACGACGAACACGACGACCTGGCAGGCCAACCTGGCGCCGTGGACGGGCAGCACCACGCAGCAGTGGGAGATCGTCCCCAATGGCTCGGGCACCTTCCAGATCCGCAACTCCAGCCAGGACTGCCTCACGTTCGACGAGGCGTACAAAACCCTGGGCGTCTGGACCTGCGAGGGCTCGAAGGCCCAGCAGTTCGGGATCGCCCAGTAGCCGGCGACCGCCGGCGGCAGGGGCGGACGTCGTGGCGCGCGTCGAGGCTCACCCGCGCCACGGTGACCGAGCCCGGACAGTTGCCGGTGCTCGCTCCTGCCGCGGTCAGTCGGTGGGCCCGTACCTGCCGAGAATGATGCGCACGAGTTCATCGGCGATCTCTTCCCTTGAGGCGTTCACCCAGCCGACGACCCAGTCGTGCATCAGACCGTTGATGGCACCGATGAGGGCCGCTGAGGCGAGACGGTAGTCGTCGGGCGGCGCCTCCCCGCGTTCCACGGCCTCGTCCGCCAGACGGTTCAACAACTCGATCCAGATGGCGCGCCGCCGCAGGCGCTGGTGGTTGATGCGAGGGCTGACGCCGACGATCTCGACGTAGGTGATACGGGCATGCCGCATATCCCCGGCAGCCCCTCCGAGGTAGGCGCGCGTGCAGGCGGTGACACGCTCCGCCAGCGGAAGCTCCTGGACCTGGGGCAGCACGTCGAGAACGGCGCTCTCGGCGATTTCGTTGACGTGCAGGTGGAGGTCGGCCAAGAGGTCCTCCAGGGTGCGGTACTCCTCATAGAACTGACGGGTCGACAGGCCGGCCGCTTTGCACAGATCTCCCAGCCTGGTGGCCCGGTACCCCGGCCCGGCGCCGAACAGGTCCAGACCCGCTGTGCGAAACCGCTCGCGCCGCTCCGCCCGCCGCTCGGCCGCGTTCCTGCCCCCGTACCGCCCCTCGGACGGGGTGATTCTTCCCGCCACTGCCACCCCTTCCCGCCTGCTCGTTCGCACAGTCCTGCCGCACAGGCCTTGCGCCGCATCCCCACTCCTCCCTACTATCCGGTAACTCAAGTCTGAATGAGGAGATGTTCAGACTTGAGGGGTGCGCATCACGCCCGCAAGGCGCGCGCACTCATCGGACGAGCCGTGAGCCGCAAACCCGTCGGCAAGGACTACCACGGTCTCCCCGGACCGAGACGCTTCGCGCTCGACCGCGGGGCGGACTCACCGCACAGTGCTCCAGTTTCCTGCCCACTCGGCACCTCACTTCCTGCAGAGGAGCGAAACATGAACACTGCACTACCCCCTGCCCCGCTCGGAACTCATCGGCGCGCCGGGAGCAGCCCTCGCACTGGCGGCCGACGGCTGTGGAGCATGGCCGCAGCGGCCCTGATGGCCGCAGGCACCCTGGTGCCCGCGAGCACGGCCCACGCCCAACCCGCCCTCCAGGAGGTGATGCTGGTCGGCAACAACTGGGAGGGCACCGCGGACGTCATCAAGTCCACCGGCGATTTCTCCAAGGTCGGTCGGATCAATCTGGTTCCCGACAAGAGCGAGCGACTGCGGGAGATCTACACCGACCCCATTCGGCTGATCTTTTTCCTGGGCATCCGGACGACTGCCGGCGAGGGCCACGACCAGTTCGTGGACGACATCTACACCACCCCCGACGGCTCGGCGATCGTGGTGTCACGCCCCAGCTTCGGCGATGTGGCCTCCATCGACACCACCACGGGGGAAGTCAAGTGGCGCTTCCGCGTCTCCGGTTACCGGGCCGACCACATGGCTGTCTCCCCCGACGGGTCGCGGGTGGCGGTGTCGGCTTCCACAGGAAACACCGTGCACGTGCTCGACATCGACACGGGGCGGCAGATCGGATCGTTCGCCACCGGCGACAAGCCTCACGAGAACGTCTTCACCCGTGACGGCAAGATATGGAACATGTCGATCGGCGAAGTCAACAACGACTTCGACGCGCCCTGGCAGGACTTCCTCAAGGGCGACCGCAAGATCACCGTGGCGGACGCCCAGACGCTCAAGGTGGTCAAGACCATCGACATGCGGGATCGGCTGAACGCCTTCCCCGGCGGCAAGGACTTCTCCGACTCGATCCGGCCGGTCGCGTTCACGCCCGACGAGTCCAAGATGTACTTCCAGGTCTCGTTCTTCAACGGCTTCTTCGAGTACGACGTCGCCGCCGACAAGATCACCGGAATGAAGACCCTGCCGAAGAACCCCGGCACCAGCGACGACCGCACCAGCTACGTCAACGACTCCCGCCACCACGGCATGTCCATGAACCCGGACGGTACCAAGCTCTGCATCGCCGGAACCATGGACAACTACGCCACCGTCGTCGACCGCGCCACGCTGCAGGAAGGCCCGCTGGTCACCGCCTCCAAGCCGTACTGGGCCACCGTGAGCGGCGACGGCGAAGCATGCATCATCTCCGAAAGCGGAGCGGACCAGGTCACCGCCATCAGCTTCGCCACCGGCCGGAAGATCGCATCCGTGCCCGTCGGTGACCATCCCCAGCGAGTGCGCCTCGCCCACCTCCCCACCGGCTGGACCGGCCCGACCGGCTGACGCCCCTCCGTCTCCTGGGCGTGCGGTTGCGTCCGCCCCACGCCCAGGAGACCGCAGGTCGGTGGTGCGCTCGCGCTCGACGGCTATTTCCATGCCGTCGAGGACAACCTCGCCTTCCCCATACCCGATGAGCCGGTCACCGGTGCCTTCGTCACCGCCCTGGTGGCCAACCTCCTCTCGGAGTCGCCCTCCGCCCGGCTCCTTTTTTTCATCTGCATGACGACCTCTTGCGAGAGCATGTCCTCGTCAATACAGTTCCCCGCGTAAAGTTGCCGCGTCACCGGTGGTCCGTTCGCGGCCCCTGCTGGGCGCCGCAGTGGAGAACTGATCGAAGGAGCTCTCGGTGGGATTCACGCGGCGCACGTTCTTGCAAGCGGCGACGGCGGCGGGGCTGACAGGAGTCATCGCGGGCGGGGAGGGCACGCTCGCGCATGCGGCGCCCGCGGTCAGCGGCCCGGGCGACGTGGTCGGCAAGGTGACCGTGGGGTATCAGGGCTGGTTCGCCTGCAAAGGCGACGGCGCCCCGATCGACGGTTGGTGGCACTGGGCGCGGAACTGGGGAGATACCCCCTCCCCGTCCAACCACGCCATCGTCGCCTGGCCCGACGTCCGTGAGTACCCGGTCACGTACCGGACCTCCTTCGGCAACCTCGGCAACGGGCAACCGGCCTCGTTGTTCTCGTCCTACGACCAGTCCACCGTCGACACCCACTTCCGGTGGATGAAGCAGTACGGCATCGACACCGCGGCCCTCCAGCGGTTCAACCCGACCGGCGGCGAAGGGCCGACGCGCGACGCGATGGCGAGCAAGGTACGCGCCGCGGCGGAGGCCGAGAGCGTCAAGTTCTACATCATGTACGACGTGTCCGACTGGACGTCCATGCAGACGGGCATCAAGGCCGACTGGACCGCCAAGATGCGTGCGCACACCGCTTCTTCGGCGTATGCCCGGCAGAACGGCAAGCCGGTGGTGTGCATCTGGGGCTTCGGCTTCAACGACGCCCAGCGGCCGTTCACCCCGGAGGCCTGCCTGGACGTGCTGAACTGGTTCAAGGCCCAGGGCTGCTACGTCATCGGCGGGGTTCCGACCTGGTGGCGGACGGGCGACCGGGACTCCCGGCCGGGCTTCAGCAGCGTCTACCACGCCTTCGACATGCTCTCGCCGTGGCTGGTCGGCCGGATCGGCAACGCCGGCGACGCCGACAACTTCTACAACGCCGCCACCGTGCCAGACCTCGCCGAGTGCACCGCGCACGGCATCGACTACCAGCCGTGCGTCCTGCCCGGCGGTGTCACCGAACGACAACGCGCCCACGGCGACTTCATGTGGCGGCAGTTCTACAACATGGGCCGGGCCGGGGTGCCCAGCGTCTACATCTCCATGTTCGACGAGTACAACGAGGGCAACCAGATCGCCAAGACCGCCGAGTCCCGGGACTGGGTGCCCACCGGGTCGGGCTTCCTCGCGCTCGACGAGGACGGCACCGCCTGCTCGTCCGACTACTACCTCCGGCTGACCGGCGACGGCGGCCGCATGCTCAAGGGCAGGCTCCCCGTCACCGCCACCCGGCCGACCCCGCCGCTCGTCGGCGGCAACGACAACCAGCCGCCGACCGCCCCCGGCGATCCGCGCGCCACCACCGTCACCGACACCACCGTCGAGCTGGCCTGGACCGCCGCGACGGACGACTCCGGTGTGACGGGGTACCGCGTACGCCGGATCACCGGTGACACGGCCACCCCGGTGGGCACCGCTCCGGGCAACACCACCACGTACACGGTGAGCGGCCTCTCCCCGTCGACCTCATACACCTTCGACGTCCAGGCGCTCGACTCCGCAGGCTCCGTGTCCGCGGCCTCGGCCCGGGTCACCGTCACCACGGCGGCCGGCGGCGGCACCCCCACCGGCGACCTGGCGCTGCACCGGCCGGTCTCGGAGAGCAGCCACACCCAGACGTACGGCGCGAGCAACGCCGTGGACGGCGATCCGGGCACGTACTGGGAGAGCGCCAACCACGCCTTCCCCCAGTGGCTCCAGGTCGACCTGGGCGCCACCACAGGTGTCCGTCGCGTCGTTCTCGCGCTGCCGCCGTCCACCAGCTGGGGCGCGCGCACGCAGACCGTCACCGTTCAGGGCAGCACCGACGGCAGCTCCTTCTCCGTGCTGCGGGGCAGCACGGACTGCTCCTTCGACCCGCTCACCGGGAACACCGCCACCCTGACCCTCCCCGCCTCCACGGCCACCCGCCATCTGCGGCTCGTCTTCACCTCCAACACGGGCTGGCCCGCAGGGCAGATCGCGCAGCTCCAGGTGTACGGCGCCTGACCCCTGCAGCGGTGTGACGGCCCCAGGACCCGGTCGGTCCCGGGGCCGTCACGCCGTGTCCGCCGCACGGACCCGATCGCCCGGCTGGCCCAGGACATGACGAACCGCCGGCCGAAACAGGCAGGGCCTCCTTCCGCTCCTTCGCCTCCGATGGTTCCCTTCGAGGCGGTTCATGGTGAAACGCGGCGGCGCCCACCGCCGGTTGCGGTGGGCGCCGGTGCTCACGCCGTGGGGCGGAGCGGGGTCAGCAGGGGTTGACGTTGATCTTGAAGGTGGACGTGGTGTTCCGGATGTCCTGGGCGTTGTCCCGCAGGCGCAGGCAGTTGAAGGTGGCCTCGCCGACGGCCGGTCCCTGGCCGGGTTCGGGCATCTCGTTGGCCCAGATGCCGATGCCCGACTTGGCGTCGAAGGCGTCGCCGGACTTGCGCGCACCGGTGATGGAGATGTCGGTGAAGACCGTGTCCTTCACCGGGTTCTCGGGCTGGGAGCCGGTGTACTTGGTCTGGAACATGATGCCGCTGTAGGTGGGGTCGACGATGTCCACGTGGCTGACGCGGATGCCCTGGAAGACCTTCGAGGCGGAGAAGATCCAGATGCCGGGGAAGGTCTGGCTGCCCCAGAAGTGGCCGCCGGCCCGGACGATCGAGATGTTCTCGAAGTTCGTCGGGATGGTCCCGAAGCCGTTCATCGGGTAGCCGAAGTCCAGCGACGAGATGGTGATGCCGGAGTAGACGAGCGTGTCGGCGATGTGGATGTTGCGGAAGACGTTGTTGTAGCCGCCGTAGACCGCCACGCCCGCCGCACGCCAGGTCAGGGTGGTGGTGAGGTTCTCGTAGACGTTGTTCTTCATGTCGGCGCCGCCGGCGTCGATGGCGGAGAACAGCGCGAAGCTGTCGTCACCGGTGGCCCGGGCGTCGTTGTTGACGACGTGGTTGTCCGTCGAGCCGTTGGTCATGTTGATGCCGTCGGCGAACATGTCGCGGATCCGCGAGTTCTTGATCGTGACACGGTCGGTGTTGGCGCCCCAGTAGAGGCAGACCATGTGTTCGTTCCAGACGTCGTCGATGACGATGTCGGCGACGTTCGAGAAGTCGAAGACCTTGCCCGGGCCGTCGATGCGGTTGACGTAGTTGCCGAAGTAGGCGAAGCCCTTGAAGAGCGAGCCGTTCGCCGTGGCCTCGGCACGGAAGCCGATGTCGGTGTTGTCCTGCGTGGTCGGCGCGTGGAACTTGGTGTACCACGGGCCGGCGCCGACGACCTTGACCGCCTTGCCGTAGACCTGGAACTTGCTCGAGGTCTGGTAGTCACCCGCCGGGAGGTAGACGCCGACGAGCTTCCCGGTGGTGTCCATGCGGACCTTGTCGAGGGCGTTCTGCACGTCCTGGTGCGTGAAGCCGGCCGGCACCGTGTAGGAGGCGGGGTCCGGGTTCGCGACCGGGGCGACCTGCTCCAGGTTCACGAAGTCGATCGCGTAGTGGGCCGCCGTGTTCGCCGAGTCCTTCTGGAGGCGGATCCTGCTGCCGGCGGGGATGGTCTCCCCGAACATCAGGTTGGCCTCGTCGTAGATGTGGCGCGGGGCACCGGAGCTCGGGTCGTTGCCGGGGCCGGCCTCGGCGCCGTACAGCCAGGCGTACTTCGAGGTGAGCGGCAGGGCCTTCTTGAACACCCCGTCGACGTAGACGTTGATCGTCGAGTTGATGCCGCCGCCGCCCGGGGCGTCCGGGATGGAGAAGCGGGTGACGAGGGTGTTGGTGGCGGCGCGGGTGGTGAACTCGACGTACTCACCGGTCGCGTCGAGGGTGACGGCCTTGCGGCCGGACGCCTCACCCGCGATGTCGCCGACGGTGCGGTTGGGGCCGACCACGGTGGCGCCGCCGCCGGCGGTGCCGTCCTCCGCCTCGTACATCGTGTACGGCATGTTCGCGCCGCGTCCGACGAACAGCGGCTGCGACTGCGTGTTGTTCTCGCGCTTGACGGGCAGTTCGTTCGCGTCGGCCGCGATGACCGTCCTGACGGTGTACGAGCCGTTGGCAGCCGTCCAGGTGCCGAGGCTCACGACGGCCGACGCCCCGGGGGCCAGTACGCCGCTCTGCGCGCCCGTCAGCTTCTTGACCACGTCGCCCTGCGCGTCGACCACCTCCAGGGTGACCGCGCGGTCGCCGGCCGCGGTCGGCTCCGTGCCCTGGTTCTTCACCGCGACCTTGAAGGTGACGGCGTCGCCGGCGGTCGGGCTCGACGGGCTGGTCGTCACCGATGTGGCGAGCAGGTCGGAGCTGGCGACCGGCTTGACCACGAGCGCGGTGGGCCAGGTGTAGGTGTTGTTGGTCTCGTTCTGCTCCAGGACGTTGCCCGCCTCGTCCGCGACCGCGCTGAGGTCGTACGAGCCCGCAGCGCGCGCGCCGATGGAGACGGGGACGGTGGCCTGGGCTCCGGCGTCGAGGGCCGGGACCTGTCCGGTCGCGACCTTGGTGCCGCCGAGCCGGACGGCGAGTTTGCTGGCGGCCGCCGCGGCGGTGCCCTCGTTGCGCACGACGGCGGAGACGGTGATCTCGTCGTCCTCCTCGGGCGCGGCGGGCGTCGTGGTGAGGCCGGTGACGGTGAGGTCGGGGTTGGGCGCGGGCACGCCGATCGCCTGGAGTTCCGCGATCTGGCCGCCGGGGGCACCGGTGTTGGCGGTGAACCTGAGCTGGACGTCTGCGAGCCGTGCGGTCAGCGGGATGGTGACCGTGTTGCGGCTCGCGGGGTCGAAGGAGTAGCTCTTCGCCGCAATCCTGCTGGTGAAACCGGTGGCGCTCTGTTCGCGGCCGAGGACCTCGATGGTCTGGTTGCGGGCCTGCCACGCCTGGGCCGGGTTGAGCTTCAGCACGAGCCTGTCGAGGTCGGCGTTGGCGCCCAGCTTGACGGTGAGGGTCTGGGGGTAGGTGCCGCCCCCGCCCTCCCAGTAGGTGGCGGTGTCGTTGTCGTTGGCGTTGCCCGGCGCGAAGCCGCCCGTGGTCGAGGACGCCTCGATCGGCTTGCCGACGGACAGGTTGGATCCGGTGCCGCCGCTGCCGTTCCGCGTGACGCTGTTGGAGGCGACGGAGGTGTTGCCCGCCGCGTCCTTGGCGACCACGTGGTAGGTGACGGTGGCGCTCGCCGGCTGTGTGTCGGTGTAGGTGGTGACGCCGCCCGCGACGCTGCCGCGCAGGACGTTGTTCGCGTAGATGTCGTAGGCGGTGACGCCCCGGTTGTCGGTGGCGGCGGTCCAGGTGAGCTTCACCTGGCTGCTCGCGGGCTCGGTGAAGGCGAGGTTCGCGGGGGCGGTGGGGGCCTGGGTGTCTCCGCCATCGCCGGTGCGGGTGACGGTGTTGCTGTCGCCGGACTGGTTGCCGGCCGCGTCCTTGGCCCGGACCCGGTAGGAGACCGTCTGGTCGGCCGGCCGGGTGTCGGTGAAGGTGGTGACGTCGCCCGCGACGGAGGTCAGCAGGACGTCATTGGCGTAGATGTCGTAGCCGGACACCCCCACGTTGTCGGTGGAGGGTTTCCAGGTGAGCTTGATCTGCCCGGTGGCCGGCTGGGTGTAGGCGAGGTTCGCGGGGGCGGACGGCGCCTGGGTGTCGCCCGTGTCCGGGCCGTACACCTCCAGCTCGGATATCTGGGCGGCGGGCTGGACGGTGTTCGCGGTCACCAGGACCCGTACGTACCGGGTGGTGGTGGAGTCCAGGCTGATCGTCGCGGTGTTGTCGTTGCCCGCGTCGAAGGCGTACGCCTTGGAGGCCGACAGGTCGGTGAAGGCGGTGCCGTCCCTGCTGCCCTGGATCTTCAGGGTCTGGCTGCGGGCGGCCCAGCCGGCGGGCAGCTTGAGGACGACGCGGTTGACGGCGACGGAGGCGCCGAGGTCGGCCTGGAGCCACTGGGGCAGGGTGTTGTTGCCGCTCTCCCAGTAGCTGGCCCGGTTGCCGTCGTTGGCGTTGGGCGCGGCGTACACCTCGGTGTGGCTGCTCGCGGTGAGTGTCTTGCCGGCGGCGAGGTTCGCGGAGGAGCCTTCGGCCGCGTGCACCTCCAGCTCGGAGAGCTGGGCGGCCTGCCAGCCGGTGTTGGCGGTGACGTTGACCCGGACGAAGCGGGTCAGGGTGGCGGGGAAGGCGACGGTGACGGTGTTTGCCGCACCGGGGCTGAAGGTGTAGGTGGCGGAGGCCTTCAGGGTGGTGAAGCTGGTGCCGTCGGCGCTGCCCTGGAGGGAGAGGGTCTGGTTGCGGGTCTCCCAGCCGGCGGGCAGCTTCAGGACCACCTCGTCGGTGCGGGTGGTGGTGCCGAGGTCGACCTGCACCCACTGGGGCAGGGAGTCGCCGGCGCTCTCCCAGTACGTTCCCTGGTTGCCGTCGGTGATGTTGCCGGCGCCGTAGCCGGACTGGGCGCTGCCGGCCTGCGCGGCGTCGCCGAGCGCGATGTTGGGTCCTCCGGCGGCGTGGGCGGCCATCAGGGGGCTGCCCAGGGCCAGCAGGCTCGTCGCGATCGCGGCGCTCAGGCACCGTGATCGCCAGGTGGGGGTTCTCATCGTTCCTCGCTTCGTGGGAGGGGGTGGTGGGGACGCCCGGTCGTGGAGCCGGGCGTCCCCACCTGTGTCGGGGCGTCAGCCCTGGTTGAGGACGAACTGGGTGCCGGGCTGCGAGCAGACGTCGCCCTTGGCCGAGTTCGTGACGGTGACGTTCGTCAGCGTGGCGCTGCCGCGCGCACCGCTCATCGCGAGGATTCCGCAGCCGCCCAGCGACTTGTCGATGCGCACGTTCGTGACCTTGACGTCCGGCATGGCGCCGCCGCCGGTCTTGAACTGGATGCCGTCGTAGGTCGATTCATGGATCTCGGTGTCCCGGATGGTGACGCCGGGGATGGACGGCCCCTGGGCGAAGAGGGTGATCGCGCCGAACTCCTGGTCCTCGTTCCAGAACGCTCCGCCGGTGCGGTACAGGGCGTTGTTGGCGATCAGGGTCTGCCCGGAGAAGGGGATCGGGTCGTGGTCGGTGGCGAGCATGATGCCGGGGTAGTTCATGGTGTCGGAGATGACGTTGTTCTCGATGGTGTTGCCGTAACCGCCGTAGACGGCGATGCCGTTGGCCCGCCAAGGGAGCTGGACGGTGTTGTTGCGGAAGTGGTTGTCGTGGCCGACGTCGACCGAGGTGTCCTTGACGTACTTGCTGGCCCAGACGGCGAGGGCGTCGTCGCCGGTGTTGCGGAAGGACGAGTTGTAGACGGTGGAGTTGCGGGTGCCGTTGGCGAAGTTGATGCCGTCGGCGTAGGTGTTGCGGATCCGCATGCCGCTGAACTCCAGGCCGTCGCCCGGCCCCCACAGCTCGGGGATGTTGGAGTAGTCGCGGCCGGCCCAGACGCCGACGTTGGCGTGCTCGATCCAGACGTTGCTGATCTTCGTGTCCTCGCCGAAGCGTCCGTTGAGGCCGACACCGCCCTCGGCGTTGCCGTCGCCGCCCCGGATGGTGCCGGAGCCGAAGATGGCGAGGTCCGAGATCTTGGTGTTGTCGTCGATGTCGAAGCCGAAGTTGCCCTCGTGCGGGTGGTTGATTCCGTTCGCGAGGTGGGGCGGGGTCAGCGTGTAGAGCTGGGAGTGCCACATGCCGGCGCCGCGGATGGTGACGTCACGGATGCCGACCTGGTTGTAGGCGCCGCGGTTCAGCGGGTCGTCGGTGAGGATCTTCTGCTCCTGGCGCCACTGGCCCGCCGGGATCCAGACGCAGCCGATCTCACCCTTCTGGTCCGCGGTGACGGCGCGCTGGAGGGCGTCGGTGTCGTCGATGCCGTCGTTGGGCACGGCCCCGTACTGGGTGATCGAGACGCACTCCGCGGGCTTCGCAGCCGGCGGGGCGACCTGCTCCAGGTCGATGAGGTCGACGATGTAGAAGGCGGCGCTGTCACCGGCGTCGCGCTGGAGGCGGAACTTGGTGCCGGCCGGGTAGGACTGGGTCAGCAGGGCGTTGGACTCGTCGAAGAGGCGCCGCGCGTCGGTGCCCGGGGTGTTGGTGAGGCCCTCCGGCTGGTCGGTGTTGCCGTACAGCCAGCTGTGCTTGGAGGAGAGCGTGAGCTTGCGCACGAACTGCCCGTCCGCGTAGAGGCTGAGCGTGGCCTCCTGGCCACCGCCGCCCGGGGCGTCCGGAATCGAGTTGCGCACGACGATGGAGTTGGCGGCGTTCGTGGAAGTGAACTCCACGTAGTCGCCCTGGGTGTTGAGGCGCACCGACTCGCGGCCCGAGGACTCTGTGGCGAAGTTGGTGTGGCCGAATGGGCGGGTGGAGTCGGTCTGGAGGAGCGTGCCGCGGTAGGCGGCGTCCTCGGCCTCGTACTCGGTGTACGGGACGGCGGCGCCGCGCCCGACGACCATGGAGCGGGAGAAGACGTTGTTGTTCTCGTTCGTCTCCGTGACGGTGGCGGTGGCGTCGGCGGTCGCGGTCAGCGTGACGCCGCCGGCGGTGGCCTTCCAGGTGCCGGTCACCGCGACGTCGGCCGTGCCCCCGGCGGCGATGGTCGGAGTCGTACCGTTCAGGGTGGTGGAACCGGCCGTGAGCCGCGTGACGCTGCCGGCCGGTACGGCGGAGGTGCCGCGGTTCTTGACCGCGACGGTGAAGGAGACCGGCGCACCGACCGCGGGGGTGCCAGGGTTCGAGGTGATGCCGGTGACCGTCAGGTCGGGCCCCGGGGCCTGGGTGACGTTCAGCTTGGTCGTCGCGTTACGGCTGTTGTTGCCGTTGTCGAGCTCGGGCACCGTGTCGGTCGGGTCGACGGCCGCCGAGATCGTGTAGGCGCCCATCGGTCGCTTGCCGATGGGGACGTTCACGATGGTCGACTGGCCGACGGCGAGCGCGGGGACCGCAGCGGAGCCCGCGACGGTGCCCTCGGCGCTGACGTTCACCGTCGTCGCCGGGGCCGCCGCGGTGCCGGCGTTGCGGACCGTGACCTTGGCGGTCACATCGTCGGCCTCGGAGGGGGTGGCCGGCTCCCAGGTCAGCTCGTTGACGACGAAGTCCGCGGCCGGGGCGGACGTGCCGATCACCTGGATCTCCGCGACCTGCGCGCCGGGGGCGCCGTCGTTGGAGAAGCCGGTCAGGCGGAGGTCAGAGACCCGGCCGGTCACCGGAATGGTGACCGTGTTATGGCCCGAGGCCGGGTTGAAAGCGTAGTCGGCGCGCGCCTTCAGGGTGGTGAAGCCCGAGGCGTCGGAGGCCCGGCCGAGCACCTCGAAGGACTGGGTGCGCGGGCCCCAGGCCGAGTCCGGGTTCAGCTTGACGACGACGCCGGCGACATCCGCGTCGGCGCCCAGCTTGACGGTGAGCGAGGCGGGGAAGCCGGCGGACTCCCAATAGGTCGACGTGCTGTCGTCGTTGGCGTTGCCGGCCGCGTAGTTCTGGGTGGTCGAGGTGGCTTCGATGGGCTTGTTCCGGGCCAGGTTGGTGCCGGTGACCGGGGGCGGGTCGCCCGGGTCCTCGCCTCCGCCGGTCTCGCCGTAGACCTCCAGCTCGGAGAGCTGGGCGGCGTTCCAGCCGGAGTTGTTCCCCACCTGGACACGGACGAACCGGGCGGTGGCCGTCGGCAGGTCGATGTTCACCGTGTTGGCAGCGGAGGGGTTGAACGCCCGCGCCTGGGCGGCGGTGAGGGTGCTGAACGCTGTGCCGTCGGCGCTGCCGAGGACGGTGAGGGACTGACTGCGCGCCTCCCAGCCGGTGGGCAGCTTGAGCGCGAGGCGGTCGAGGTTCACCTGGGTGCCCAGGTCGACCTGCACCCACTGCGGGAACGAGCCCAACGGGCCTTCCCAGTAGGTCTGTTGACTTCCGTCGGTGACGTTGGACGCTGGGTAGCCGCCGTTGGCGCCGCCGGCCTTCGCGGCTCGGCCGAGCGCGAGGTTGGTGTCCGCCGCGGCGTACGCGGGGACGGGGAGCAGTCCTACGGAGATCAGGCCCGCTGTCAGCAGACCGACCCCCAACAGTCTGCTCGGGTGTGTGCCTCTCATGGTGACCTCTCCGCGATGCGGGCCGGCTTTGTGACCTGTCCCCTGCCCGTGGAGCACTCACCGACGGACGCACAGGGAAGCTCGAGGAGCCCGGCAGGATCACGCGCCAAGAGCCCAACATGGCTCTGACAAGGATCGGATGACAGTCAGCTGGTTTCTTGAGTTGCTCTGTGGCACTTTTACGCTGTCAGCCCGCAAGGTTTCTACCAGCTGACGACTTTGTCAACGGCTCCCGTTCGATCTCCAGCAGGAGACGGTGCCGAAAATGCCAACGGCACCGATGTCGACGCCGCCAGGGGCGGGGACACCGGTGCCGTTGGGCAGGAATCATTCAGTTGTCGGACGGCGAGGCCCGGAAACCCTTCGGGGATCGGGGCTCCGGACCGGAGGCTCAGGCAGCGGGCGGCGGAGCCGTGGAGCCGCGGACCACGAGCTCGGGCTCGAAGAGCAGTTCCCCCGAGTGCCGCTGAGTCCCCTGGACCTGCATGATCAAAAGGTCCACCGCGGCGCGCCCCATGGCCTCGATGGGCTGCCGCACCGTCGACAGCGGCGGTTCCGTGCACATCATGAACGCGGAGTCGTCGAAGCCCACGACCGACACGTCGGCGGGAACCGACAGGCCGCGCCGCCTGGCAGCTCTGATCGCACCCAGCGCCAGGGGGTCACTGCCGCAGACGATGCCGGTGATCCCCCGGTCCAGCAGCCGCGCAGCAGCGGCCTGACCGCCCTCCAGGGAGAAGATCGACCGCTCCACGAAAGTGTCGTTCCACTCCATGCCGACTGCCGCGGCGGCCACATGGGCGGCTTCCAGCTTGCGGCGGGAGGGAACGTGGTCCTCGGGGCCGAGCACGAGCCCGATCCGCTCGTGTCCCAGCGAGGCGAGGTGGCGCCACGCCTGCTCGATGGCGACGGCGTCGTCGCAGGACACGCAGGGGAAGTCGAGCCCTTCGATGGATGCGTTGATCAGGACGACCGGGATGTTGCGCTCGGCAAGCCGGTAGTAGTGGTCGTGCGGGGCGTCGGCCTGCGCGAAGAGTCCGCCGGCGAAGACGACGCCGGAGACGTGCTGCTGGAGCAGGAGTTCCACGTAGTCGGCCTCGGAGACGCCACCCTTGGTCTGCGTGCAGAGGACCGGGGTGAGTCCCTGCTGGGCGAGCGCGCCACCGATGACCTCGGCGAACGCCGGGAAGATGGGGTTCTGGAGTTCGGGGAGGACCAGGCCGACGAGCCTGGCCCTCTCTCCGCGCAACTGCGTCGGCCGTTCGTAGCCGAGCACGTCGAGTGCCGTCAGCACGGACTGTCGGGTCGTCTCGGAGACCCCGGACTTACCGTTGAGGACACGGCTCACCGTGGCCTCACTGACCCCCACCTTCTTCGCCACCTCAGCAAGTCTTCGCGTCATAAGCGCAACTATAGCGCAAGTAATGCAAGCGAATTTCGCTGTCTTGCCAACCCCGGGCAATCTTTCTGACGCAAGTGATTCGGAAGGTGTACTGCTCGCCGGCTCAGCAGAGGCGACGTTCGCGTCAGGGCCAGGGGGTGGGAGCCGGCGGTGCGACGACCGGCGGGCGGTCGTCGCACGTCAGGGTGTTCGGCAGCAGCCAGGGGGCGAGCCAGCCGCCGTCGTTGCCGCCCCGGTCGATCAGCGCGAACTCGGATCCGGTGGCGGGGAAGTTGAAGGAGCCGCAGTTGTTGACTCCGACGGCCCCGATGTTGCGGGCGTCGACGTTCTCGAAGGTGGCGGAACCCTTCGTCCGGGCGCTGAGGACGGAGTTACCGGCGCCGTCGACGCGGATGTCCTTGAAGTGGACGGCCGGAATGCCGTACCGATCCTTCACACCGTACTCGCTGACGAGCATGATCGCGTTGTGGGTGGAGTCGAGGTAGTGGTCCCCGGTGACCCGCACATCGGCGTCGACGGAGCCGTCGAGGGCGTAGAACCAGAGGGCGCCGAGACCGATCTTCCAGTTGAGGTCGAGGGTGCCGGCGCGGACGGTGGTGTTGTCGGTGAAGCGGAGGGTGCCGGTGAAGGGTTCGGCGCCGAAGCGGGCGCCGGCGTGCAGGGCGCTGCCCTCGCGGACCGGGTCGGCGACGAGGTTGCCGCTGACGGTGTTGTCCTCGCCGCCGTAGATCGCGATGCCGTTGGCGAGGGTGGGCGACTGGACGGTGTTGCGGGTGACGGTGTTGCGGGCGTCCGCGGTCGTGTCCGACCAGAGGGCGATGCCGTCGTCGCCGGTGTTGCGGACGAAATTGTTCCGGACGAGTGAGTCGGTGACGCCGGTGTGGAAGTTGAGGGCGTCGGCGATCTGGTCGGTGATGATGTTGCGGGTGACCCGGATGTTCCGCATGGGGCCGTCGAACCAGAGGCCGGCCTTGGTGTGGTGCAGGTGGAGACCGTCGATGGTGGAGTTGCTCATGGCGCCTCCGATGGCGTTGACCTGGTCGGTGTCGATCCGTTCGCTGACGTCGCCCTCGATGGCGAAGCCCGACAGGTGCACGTTCTGGCTGCCGCCCTCGGCGGCGGGTCTCCCGTAGAGGCCGACGCCGGTGTGCCGGGAGCCGTCGCGGGCGGGCTCGTCGAGGGCGACCTGGCGGCCCTTGAGGACGGTGTGCCAGTTGCCCGCACCGACGATCGTGACGTCGTCGACCTCGATGTGCCGGTCGACGCGGAAGGTGCCCGGCGGCAGGTAGACGGGCCGGTCGAGGCGGCGGGCCAGCGCGATGGCCCGCTCGATCGCGGGTGCGGCGTCCCGGCGGCCGGTTGGGTCGGCGCCCAGGAGCCGTATGTCGACCCCGCCGCGCTCGACGTGCGGCGGGGCGACGAGCTCGGTGTCGAGCAGGTCGATCACGGTCCAGGCGGCGGGGCTGCCGGCCGGCACCGTGAGCCGTACCTTCTCCCCCACCCGGAAGGTCGTGCCGAGGCGCAGGCGCTGCTCGTCGTAGAAGTGGGTGGGGCGGAAGGGCTTGTCGAAGGTGGGGGCCGGCGTGGTGGCGGCCGGGACGCAGGCGCACTCGGTGAGCCACCAGTCGGGGTGGAGCAGGTCGGCGACGGGGTCGTTGGTGAAGGGGTACTGGTTGTAGAGCCAGGAGTACTGCGAGGTCAGGGTCATCGTCCTGCGGTGGCGGCCGTCGACGGTGACGTCGAGGGGCGCGGTGATGCCGCCGCCCCCGGCCGCGTCCGGGATGCTGTAGCGCACGGTGAGCGCGTTGGCCGCGCGAGGCAGGGTGAACTCGACGTACTGGCCGGGGACGAGCCGGACCGCCTTCCGGCCGGACGCCTCCGAGGGGAGGGTGTACGGGGTGCGGTCCGGGCCGATGACGGTGCCAGTGGTGCGGGCGTTCTCGGCCTCCTGCTCGTCGAAGGCGACGGTGGCGCCCCGGCCGGCCACGAGCGCCGGGTCGAGGCCGGCGCGGGTGACGGCGGGGGCCGGGGGGCGGGGGGCGGGTGGGGGGGGTCCGGGCGGCGTTCTGAGC